>JBARUP010000184.1:0-13441 GCA_049645805.1 Nodosilinea sp. | reverse complement strand
GGCCAATGTTTACCCCTTCCGAGCCAGCAGCCACTTCCTGTATTTTGCTGGCCTGCCTCTACCCAACGCCGCTATTCATTTGGCAGGGGGCGGACTCATATTGTTTATGGATAACGCCTCGCCGGATGCGGCCCTGTGGCATGGCCCCACCCCCAGCCGAGACACCATCGCTGCTGAGATAGGCGCAGATGCCGCCTGTCCCTACTCATCTCTAGACGATTACCTGGCAGCGGCGGCTACCCTATCGGATGGCGACAGCCCAGCCCTTAGCGCAGCCTTAGTCAAAGCGATTGTTGAGCTACGCCTGCATCACGACGCCGACGCCATAGCGCAAATCAAACGAGCAGCAGCGGTGTCGGTTGCCGCCCACCGGACGGGGATGGCCGCTACCGCTAAAGCTACTACTGAAGCAGACGTGCGGGCCGCCATGGAGCAGGCGATTATGGCCCGGGGCATGACCTGCGCCTATAACAGCATCGTTACTGTCCACGGCGAAGTACTGCACAACGAGCAGTATCATCATACCCTCAGCCCCGGTGACCTGCTGCTAGCGGATGTCGGGGCCGAAGCCCCTAGCGGCTGGGCCTCAGATATTACCCGTACCTGGCCTGTATCGGGTCGGTTCACTGCCGCCCAGCGCGATATCTACGACGTGGTGCTAGCCGCCCACGATGCCTGCATTGCCGCAGCCAAACCGGGGGTAGAGTATCGCGACCTGCACCTGCTGGCCTGTCGCACTCTGGCGACGGGGCTAGTTGATCTGAGGCTGCTCAAGGGGCACCCCGACAGCTTAGTCGAGCAGGATGTGCACGCTTTGTTCTTTCCCCACGGAGTAGGGCATGTGCTGGGACTAGATGTCCACGACATGGAAGACCTAGGCGATGTGGCAGGCTATGCGCCGGGGCGAACCCGCAGCGATCGCTTTGGGCTGAAATTTTTGCGCCTCGATCGTCCCCTAAAGGCCGATATGGTTGTCACCATTGAGCCGGGGTTCTATCAGGTGCCCGGCATTTTAGCTCCAGCCAGGCAGTCGGGTCAGTACAGCGACACCGTCAACTGGCAACGTTTGAGCGCATTCCAAGACGTGCGCGGCATTCGCATTGAAGACGACGTGCAGATTACCCCAGCGGGCTGCACGGTTCTGACCGATACCCTGCCCACTCAGGCCGACGCGGTCGAAGCCCTAGTTGGCGCTACCTAGCAGGCCTGTACTAAGCAGCGTGGATAAGTAGCGCGAAGTAATTTTTGAGTCTTCCTGGGCTGTTCAGGCCTTGGGGTGCTGATATGATCTTAGTAAGCTGTATTTTAAGCGTTCCCCATGGATTCTACAGATTTAGCCCAGGCCAAACCTAGTCTTCGAGTTGGCCTAGGTCGGGTGCTAGTTGTTGAAGACGAAGAGCTCATTCGAGAAACAGTAGCTCTAGGGCTAGCTGAGGAAGGATTTGAAATTCTGCTGGCGGAGGACGGCTTAACCGCCCTCGATATGCTAGGGGGTACTTCGGTATCGAGCCGAACCAACCGACCCGAGATTAACCTGGTCGTGCTCGATCTCATGCTGCCCGGCATGAGCGGGTTAGACCTGTGCCGGCTGCTGCGTCACCAGGGGATTGACGTACCTATTCTGATGCTGAGCGCCAAGGGTACTGAAACTGACCGAGTAGTAGGGCTTGAAATTGGGGCCGACGACTATCTTACTAAACCCTTTGGCATGCGCGAACTAGTTGCCCGCTGTAGGGCACTGCTGCGGCGGCAGCGGGGCCGGTCCACCGCTGAACAAGACAACGTGCTTCAGTTCGAAGAGATTGCCCTGCATCCTCAGGAGTGCCGGGTTTTTCTTCATGGTAAAGAAGTCAGTCTCTCCCCCAAAGAATTTCGAATTTTAGAGCTGTTTATGGGGCAGCCCCGACGAGTCTGGTCACGGGATCAGATTATTGACCAGGTCTGGGGCCACGACTTTATGGGCGATAACAAAACCGTAGATGTACATATTCGCTGGATTCGCGAAAAGCTAGAGGCCGACCCCAGCCATCCCCAGTACCTCAAAACAGTGCGCGGCTTTGGCTATCGACTGGGCTAGTCTCAAGCCTAGAGCACGGTGTCAAGGAGCATGGAGTGTTTACTCCAAGGTCGTTTAACTTCAGCAACAAACAAGCCCATAGCTCCAGTTCTCGTTTAGGCTATGACAAGCAGGTGCTGAAGCTGTGGCTGCTTACCAGCGTTTGGGTCGCAGCCGGCCGTAAAGCCACCTGCTAATGCTCTAGACCTGGTGTAACGTCATGCCGCTTACTATCTTAATTGCGGAAGACGATGAAGGCACTCGCCTTTCGCTGTGCGACTACTTAGAGCTTGAGGGCTATTCTGTACTCACGGCTGACCACGGTGAAGCGGCGCTGCGGCAGGTGTTTAGCCATCAGCCTCAGCTCATTATCACTGATATCGCTATGCCTGGGCTAGACGGTTACTCTCTAGTGCAAGAGGTGCGCCAGCATCCGGCCTTTCGGCTGCTGCCGGTAATTTTTCTGACGGCTCGCAACCAGATGAAGGACCGCATCAAGGGCTATCAGCTAGGCTGCGACCTGTATCTGCCCAAACCCTTTGAACTGCAAGAAATTGGGGCAATTGTGCGCAATCTGCTGGAGCGATCGCAGCTGATTCAGTCGGCCTGGATTCAGCAAGTGGCGCTGAGTACGGCTCAGCAGCGAGCCGCTATGCAGGTTGCCAACGCTGGTGAGGCGCTACCGACATCAGACATAATTACGCCCTGGAAACCCTCTCCGGCAGATTTGGCTGCCGACTTCACCGCGCGCGAGCAAGACGTACTGGCGCTGCTATCGGACGGACTGTCGAACACGCAAATCGGCGATCGCCTTTTCCTAAGCCCCAGAACTGTTGAGAAGTACGTCAGCAGTCTGCTGCGCAAAACCGAAACCAGCAATCGATCTGAGCTGCTGCGGTTTGCCATTAGTCATCACCTGGTGCCTTAGTACTTCGACCCGCTACCCTAGCCCGATAGACTGCTGCGGCTGGGGTAGCGGCGCAGCAGCGCCAGGAAGGCCTGGCCGTCAAAGCTACGTGGATCCATTCGATTGCCGGAGCGATCGACAGCCTGGTGGGTCGTGATGCGGCTATCGGGAATAGTGGTTTGAGCCAGCAGCCAGGCTAAGGAGGCGTACTGGGCCTGGCTGTAGCCGCTGTGGCGGCTGCGGTTATTAAAGCCGTCGCCGGGAGTCTCTAAGGAAATATGGTAAGCAAAGTTGTTCACCGAAGGGGGAAAGGCCGGATTGGTGCGCACGGTTTCTAGACCGCTAGGGCCGTTGAATACTGAGTTACCTGCTCCAAAAGCCCGCTTTTCAGGCGGTACGATGTAGTAGACCGTGCCGTCGCGACCAATCAGGGCGTGGTAGCTGACCTGGTCCTGGTCGCGGGGATGATGGGTACGGAACAGATTGAGGGCGCTCTGGGTCGAGCCAACGGTTTCGTGTAGAACGGCAATGAAGTCGTTGTAGAGAACCTGGCCGTTGATATCGGTGGCGTAGCGATCGCCGTAATTAGAAGGGTCGGCCAGGGCTGTAACCTGGCGCGGGGGAGACGCCTGAGCCATCGAGTCTGGGATGGCCTTAAGGAGCTGCGGCACCCCTGCGGCTTGCATAGGAGACTGGCTGCTCACCACTAGCTGAGACTGTAGCGGCTCCGTAGCCTGAGCTGGGGATAATCCCACACCGACTAATGCAACCAGCAGGCCTCCCAAAACAATCAAAATCCAGCGACGAGCCACGGCGGCTTCTCCTAGTGCGGTTGGCTAGCTTAAGTTGTAGCGTGAAACAGCTGTTTCGCGAAGATGCAGCGTCAGACAGTTAAACCAACCGCCCTCCCTGCCACAAACTCGCTAAGAGGCCCAGCGGTCGAGGGCGCGCTTGCCTCCCCAGCGAGCTACAATCTCGTCGTCGGAGTTATCAGCGATGCGAATGACGGTAGTAACAGAATGATTTAGCTCCTGGCGATCGCAGGTTTCGCCGACCAGACTGTGCTCAAAGACAACGTCGTCTTCGGCATCGTAAGCGAAGCGACCAAAGTAGATGCCGTTATTTTCTCGCAGTAGATAATAGCTTAGCTCAGGGGTAAGCTGAAGGTCGGTGACAACGTAAGACCGGGTTGTTATAAGACTTTCATCCTTGTGCCAGGGCACAACTCGAGTAGACGCTACAGCCGACCCCAGGTTAACAATGAACAGAGGTTCGTCTTCAAAAACCACCAGCGATTCGCCAAAGAGCTCGTGCATCCAGGGCAAAATACGGTGGTACACCGCCTGCTGGCCAGGGGTTTTAAACTCCATAATCATCGCGGGGCGAACAGCAAAGCCTTAGCCGTAGCTAAGGCTCTAACAGACTATCCTTAGGGTGGGCCTAAAGAAAAGCCGTCTATGTCATTGTCTCACCCTTGCTTTAGAAACTAAAAAAAGAAAATCTTAGCTAGGCCTTGGTTAACCGTGATTGTCACCCACGGCCCAGCTAGATCCTGCGGTAAGCTTTGGCCATCTGCTCTGCAGCGGCTCCATACCCCCCGTCATACCTACCTTGTTACGCTCCATGGCCTGCATTGTGTTTACCGATCTCGACGGCACCCTGCTCAACGGTGAAACCTACGCCTACCAGGCAGTTCTACCCACCCTTGCCCAGCTTGCAGCCCTAGACGTACCGGTAGTACCGGTAACTAGCAAAACCCGTCAAGAGGTCGCTCAGCTGCGCCGGGATGCAGGGCTACGCGACCCCTTCGTGGTCGAGAACGGCAGCGCTGTCTACCTGCCCACCGGCCAAGCCCGCTTTGCCCTGCCGCCCGGTGAAGATAGTGAAGGCTATCGAGTACTTCAGCTAGGCTGCAACTACGTTACAGCTCGGGCCGGGCTAAAAGCGATCGCCCAAACGCTAGGCCCCCCCCTCAAGGGCTTTGGCGACTGGAGCATAGATCAGGTGGTGCAGCTCACCGGGCTGTCGTCGAGCGAGGCCAAGCAGGCCAAGGCCAGAGAGTTTAGCGAACCTTTTATGACCCCCAAAAACGTGCCTGCTGAGCAGCTACGGGAAGCCGTAGAGGCGATGGGCTTTCGGGTGGTGATTGGCGATCGCTTTTCTCACCTAATCGGGGCTGATGCGGGCAAGGGTAATGCCTTGCGCCAGCTGGTGCAGCTCTACCAGACCAACAACCCTGACGCTCAGGCCGTTGCCACCATTGGCCTGGGCAATAGCCCCAACGACCTCGACATGCTCGAAAACGTTGACTATCCCGTCGTGCTGCCGGGTGCTCACGGCCCTCACCCCCAGCTAGCCGACCGAGGCTGGACGATTGCCCCCGCCCCCGCGCCAGAGGGATGGGCAGCGGCGGTAGAGACGGCCATAGCCAAGCTGCTTCCTTAATCAGCTACCCCTAGCACAGCTACACGCTCTCTTGAAGCTCCCGTGAATCTAGCCAGCGAGCTCTGACCGCGATCGCCCTAGTTCGGTAGGGTAGCTACAAGCTAGGCTAGGGCCGTTCGTGGTCTATAACCTCTGGCGGGCCAGTTCGGGCAACCTTAAAACAACCATCTATAGAAAAATTGGCAGCTATGAACCTAAGTTTGACCGAGTTAGTCACGGTGGCCCTAGCCGTGATGCCGCTACTGCTGCTGCTGACCTCGGCCTTTTTAGCCCTGGAGTGTCTGTTTGCCCTGCTGGGGCGAACCGCAGCCTCCGATGCCCCCGTACTGCCTGTCGATCTTTCCCTAGCCGTGCTGGTGCCCGCCCACAATGAGGCTGGCGGTATTGGTCCTACCCTGGCGACCATTGCTCCACAGCTGCGGCCAGGCGATCGCCTAGTGGTAGTCGCCGACAACTGCACCGACGCCACCGCCGCCGAGGCCCGCCAGGCCGGGGCCACGGTGCTGGAACGTCAGAATTTAGCTCAGCGCGGCAAGGGCTACGCCCTCGATTTTGGCCTATCCCACCTAGCCGCTGCCGCGCCCGATGTAGTGGTCTTTATCGATGCCGACTGCACCCTACACTCCGGCGCTCTGGCTGCCCTTGTCACCCAGGCACAGCACAGCAACCGCCCCGTGCAGGCCGTCTACCTGATGGAAAAGCCTCCCAATCCTGGGCTTAAAGACGGCGTTTCGGCTTTCGCCTTCAAAGTCAAGAACTGGGTGCGCCCCCTGGGGCTATACCGCCTCAGGCAGCCCTGCCTGCTTACCGGTACCGGCATCGCTTTGCCCTGGTCGGCCGCTACATCGGTCAGCATCGCCAGCGGCCACATCGTCGAAGACATGAAGCTGGGCCTTGATCTGGCTTTAGCGGGCTATGCACCTCAGTTTTGCCAATCGGCCTGGGTGACCAGCCGCTTGCCCAGCAGCGACCAGGCAGCTACCACCCAGCGCACCCGCTGGGAGCACGGCCACCTACAAATCTTTACCGAGTACGTGCCCAAGCTGCTGGGCCAAGCGCTCAAGCAGGGCCGTTTTGACCTACTGGCTCTGGCTCTGGAGCTATCGGTGCTACCGATCACGCTTCAGGTCGTGGCGGTGGTGGCGATCGCGCTGCTCAGCCTGTTAGCTGCCCTATTCGGTTTCAGCTGGCTGCCCGCCTATCTAGCTCTGGGTGCTTTGGCCTGCCTAACCATCGGTATTAGCCTAGCCTGGGTGGGCTACGGTCGTGCCGACCTGTCGCTGCGCGATATGCTGGCCGTGCCCGCCTACATGCTGAGCAAGTTCTCTATCTTCTCTAAGTTCTTGACTAAGCCCGAAAAGGCCTGGGTTCGCACCGAGCGGGATAGCTAGATGAGTGCGGTAGGGTGCATTCGTGCAAAGCACAATGCACCGCAAGGGCTTCGAGGTTCAATACAACTCTACAGTGGTGCATTGCTGCGCGAATGCACCCTACAGGTGTTGCTAAATGGCCTGGCGCAGATTGGCTAAACGCTGAAAACTGTCGGAGCCAAACTCTTTCTCAAACTCCTGCACGATCCAGTCCTGGCGCTTGCCGATGCGCTTAGAACTCTTTTGCAGGTACTCAAAGTACTCCAGCATCTGCTGAGGGGTAGGGCGAGGGCCAAAGATCGAGCCAAAGCACCAGGCACCCTTTGGCCAGCGCCCGCAGTGCTCCCAAAACGAACGCTCGGCCCAGGTCGGCGCGTTGCCCCGCATGTAGGCCCGGCGGCGGTGGCTATGAAATAGTTCAACTAATGTCGGAATATCATTGATCTGGTGGGCCTGGTCAGCGGAGTAGATCTCCACCATATCTTCCAGATTAACGGGGCGCTCAGTAGTCCACTGATGGCCACAATCAGGACATTTGATAATAAACGACAGCACAATGCGCCCGCACTGTGGGCAGGGCTTGGTGGGTGGCGGGCTACCGCCGTCGCCACTCTGCTGCTTTTGAACCGGCAGGTAGTAGTTCTTGATGTCTTCTGGGAAGCCTAGGCGCTCCAGATTACCAGCTTGATCAAGAATGATGCCGTACAGCTTGCCCGTCTGGGGCGATATTCGCATCACTCGGCCAATCTGCTGCAAGTGCAAAGCGCTAGACTGCGTTGGCCTCAGCATCAAGCCTACCTCCACGCTGGGTTCGTCGAAACCGATGCTGATCACGTTGCAGGATGTGAGCACCAGTATCTGCTCGTCTCGTAGGTCACCGTACATGCGCTTACGGTCTTTGATGGGGGTGCCGCCTTCCACCGTGTCGGCGGCAATGCCTGCCCTGCGAAAGGCATCGGCGACGTGACGGGCGTGCTCAATGTCAACACAAAAGGCGATGGTGCGCTTACCGGGGCACAGACGTCGCCACTCGCGGACGATTTTTTCGATCAGCTCGGGGCGATCGCAGGCATTCTTCAGCCCTACCTCGTCGTAGTCGCCCCGCACGGTCTTGACCTCTTTGAGGTTAGCGATTCCGTCGGCGGGCATGCTGTAGTACTTCATCGAGGCTAAGAATCCTCTCTGTTGAAGGTCGCTGGGCACGGGCGAGGCCACTAGGGTATCCATGTAGTCGCCCAGCTGCTCTTTGCCTAGACGCTCGGGGGTAGCCGTCATTACCAGATGTACGGCGTTAGGGAAGGTTTTGAGTACTTTTTTGCCCACTTGGCTAAACAGGGTAATGTGGCCTTCGTCGTAGAACACGACGTCAGGCGTTAGCTGTTTCCACCAGTGCCGTTTCGACATGGTTTGAATGCTGGCAATTTGAATTGGGGCCTCGCGGTTTTCTTCCCAGCCTGCTTTGATAAAGCCGCAGTGGAGGCCAAAGGATTGCATCTTTTCGTAGGTTTGGCCGACCAGAACATCTAGGTGCACCAAGAACATCAGCCGCTTGCCTGCCCCCTCGGCATGGGCGCAGATTTGGCCACTGATCACGGTTTTGCCTGCTCCGGTACCGGCCACGATCGCGACCCGCTTGTGCCCTTCGTTGAGCTTGCGGTAGAGGTCGTTGATGAGGTCAATCTGGTAGGGACGGAGTTGAGGAGGCATTGAGGGGAGTGGATGGGTGGGTGAGTGGATGGGTGGATAAATGAACGGGCTTAGCTTCAATAAACAAGTACTATCTTCTGCCACTGTGATCAAGGGTTATCAGGGTGTGGCGTTATGATTCAGGTAAGTGAACTCTGGGCTGACCTAGTCTACGAGCATCATATTTTTATTGATAGACTGCAATTTACTCAGAGCACTTTTAGAGCACCTTAGTGATGGAAACTCGCAAGCTCGGTAAGACCGACATTGAGATTACGCCGCTGATCTTTGGCACCTGGCAGGCGGGTAAAAAAGGCTGGGTTGGCGTGGAAGATGATGCAGTTATCCGCGCCATGCAGGCGGCGCTAGATGCTGGTATCACCACCTTTGATACGGCAGAAGTCTACGGCGACGGCTACTCGGAAGAACTGGTGGGCAAGGCGCTAGGCGATAGGCGAGAACAGGTCATCCTTGCTACCAAGGTGTTCGCCAACCACCTCAAGGCTGACCAGGTAGTCGAGGCCTGCGAAAACTCCCTCAAGCGCATGCAGACAGACGTAATTGACCTCTACCAGATCCACTGGCCATCGGGAGCGTTCAAGAGCGATGTTGTGCCCCTTGGCGAAACGATGGGGGCACTCAACCAGCTCAAAGGGCAGGGCAAGATTCGAGCGATCGGGGTCTCAAACTTTTCGCGCTCGCAGCTAGAAGAGGCCATGACCTATGGCCGTATTGATAGTCTACAGCCGCCCTACTCTCTCTTTTGGCGCGGAGTCGAGGCCGAGCTACAGCCCTACTGTGTAGAAAACAACCTCACTATTTTGGCCTACTCGTCTCTGGCCCAGGGACTATTGACCGGCAAGTTTGGCCCCGATCATCAGTTTCCTGCCGAAGACGTTCGCAGCAAAAACAAGCTGTTTCAGCCGCCGCTGTACGACAAAGCCCAGGCGGCCCTACAACAGCTGCGTCCGATCGCCGACCGACATCACACTACCCTAGGCAACCTGGCCCTGGCCTGGCTGATGGCTCAGCCGCAGACAACGGCGATCGTTGGCGCGCGCAATGCTGAGCAGGCTAACGAAAATGCCGAGTCTGCCACGCTATCGTTATCTGTCGACGATCTGGCCGAAATCGACGCTGTCAGCCGCACCGTTACCGATCACCTGCCTGCCGATCCGGTTATGTGGGCCTTTGGCTAACAGCTACCTGCCTGGGTAATACCCTAGCCAGCACTCTTTTTAAATCGCATCTGCTGCCTTCTAGGGGGTATTTCGCCGCAGGTCGAGCGCCGAATTGCTAAGCCTATCAGCCCTACGATTTCTGCAGACCCATCTTAAGAAGGTATCTAGAATCATGACCGTCGTTGATAGTGTGTACTGAATATCGTAAACTCTGCTCCTAGCTTTATTTCACCCATGAAAATTCCTATCTTCAGTCGCCTCTACAACAGTCTGCTAAAGCACCCCCGCTACCGCTGGCTGGTGATCGCGGCATCGCTCATTTATCTGGTTAGCCCCGTTGATATTTCGCCCGACCTTATCCCCATTGTGGGCTGGGTTGACGATGGCGTTGTAGCAACTCTGCTAGCTACAGGCGTTACCCAGGCGCTGCTCGATCGCCGCCAGACTATGAAAGGCAAAAAAGATGCGGATGCTACCCTTGAGGCTGACGCAACAACGTTAGACGTTGCGGCCCTGCCTGCCGACGCTAAAAAAACCTAATGAACTGGCTGCTTGACCCCCTAGCCTATGACTTCATGCGTCAGGCCCTGCTGGCTAGCCTGCTGGTGGGCATTCTTTGCCCCGTTGTGGGCACCTACCTAATTGTGCAGCGCATGGCGATGCTTGGGGATGTAGTAGCCCACGGAGTGCTGCCGGGGCTGGCGATCGCTAGCTTCTTCAACCTCCCTATTCTGCTAGGGGCCTTTGCTATGGGCTTATTTAGCACCTTCGTTATCGCCTGGATTCGAGCTCAGTCGCGAATTAAGGTCGATACCGCTATGGCAATCACCTTTTCTACCTTCTTCTCGCTGGGCATCACGCTGCTAACGGTGTTTCGCAGTCGTGTGTCCTTAGAAGAGCTTCTGTTTGGCGACATTCTTAGTATTAGCCCCGGCGATGTCTGGCAAATTACCGCGATCGCCGGGCTGGTGCTGGCTGCTGTTGGGCTCTTTTATAAAGAGCTTTTGTTTTTTACCTTCGATCCCCTGGGGGCAGAAGCCCTGGGAGTTCCCGTTTACTGCCTTAACTTTGGTCTAATGGCGGCCATCACCCTGGCCATCATTGCGGGCATGAAAACTGTCGGGGTTGTTTTGGTCGTCGCTCTTATGGTGGGTCCTGCCGCCACTGCCTACCTGCTGGTTAAAGAACTGCACTGGATGATGACTCTGGGAGCCGTCTTCGGGGTGCTGTTTGGGAGCATAGGCATGTACGGCAGCTACTATTTAGATATTCCTGCTGGGCCTGCGATCGGGCTGACTGTGTTTGGTGGCTTTTTGCTGGCGCTGCTGTTTAGCCCTGGCCAGGGCATAGTCGGTCGGTGGGTTAGTCGCCGCACTTGAGTCACTATGGCCCTGAAACATCTGCTGATTACAGGCGGTGCTGGGTTTATCGGCTCTACCTTCGTGCGCCACTGGCACCGCTGCTACCCCCGGTCTCGGCTGATCATTCTTGACGCTCTGACCTACGCCGGGCACAAGAGCAATCTAGCTGGGGTACTCGATCGCGCCAGCGTTACCTTTGTCCAGGGAGATATCTGCGATCGCGACCTAGTTAATCACCTGCTGAAACACCATTCTATTGACACAGTGACGCACTTTGCTGCCGAATCCCACGTCGATCGATCGATCTCAGGCCCCGCCGCCTTTGTGCAAACCAATGTTGTCGGTACCTTCACGCTGCTAGACGCTTTTTGCGCTCACTGGCAACGCCTAGAGAAGCCCAGCCATTTTCGATTTCTGCATATCTCCACCGACGAAGTCTATGGCAGCCTCGGTTCCCACGATCCGCCCTTTACAGAGTCCAGTCCCTACGCTCCTAACAGCCCCTACTCCGCTTCAAAAGCCAGCAGCGATCATCTGGTGCGAGCCTACCACCACACCTACGGTCTGCCCACTCTGATCACTCATTCCTCCAACAACTATGGCCCATACCAGCTACCCGAGAAACTCATTCCGCTGATGTGTGTCAACATCCTGATGGGCAAGCCCTTGCCCATCTATGGCGACGGACAAAACATCCGCGACTGGATTTTCGTTGAGGATCACTGTCGTGCTCTAGATATAGTCCTGCGCCGTGCCCTCCCCGGCGAAACTTACAACATCGGTGGCCAGGCAGAAATTAATAACATTGATCTGGTTATCCTGCTGTGCGACCTAATGAATGAGCTAGCCCCTGCGCTACCTGTTCGCCCTGCCCATGGGTTGATGACCTTTGTGCGCGATCGCCCCGGTCACGACTTCCGCTACAGTCTGTGCATCAGTAAAATCCAGACACAGCTCAACTGGCAGCCTAGCCTCGCTTTGGATGAAAGCCTACGCAAAACTGTGTCTTGGTACCTCACTCACTCTGACTGGTGGTCACCGTTAATAGATGAGAATTTTCCTAACCAAGATACTTGAATCTACCTTATTCTCTGCAAGCTAATTTTGTAGACGCTCATTGATGCTTGCGCATCGACATAGGTTCTGATTTGAACAGGTTTTTGCTCCCAATCCTCACGGACTTGAACTTCGCCTGAAACTTCTACAGTTCGTTCTCCAGTTCCTAAAAGCGGCTTTTTTAGAATTTCCTTAAACTCCTCCGTACTGAGACTAGCCAATACGTCCCAGTGGCCAATGGGCGTACTTTCATCGATTGGGCTAGCATAAGTTATGCTGGCGGTGTAGTCGCCAACAGGCAGTTCTTCATAGGGTCCGAAGGTCAAGAAGCCTGACTCCGCACTCACCGCTTTGTTTCTTGAGCAGTTTTCTGCAACAGTACCCAGCTGGCTAGGCAGATCGCAGGCGAGCCAGGTATAGGTTTCTCCAACCTTCTGCCAGTGCTGAGTTCGCAACTCACCTGGCTCATAGAAAAAAACGCTAACCCTATTAAAAAGATCATCATTTTTACCCAGCGTCGCTAAATCGTGATAATTTGACAAAGCAACATTGTTGCATAGAGATTTTTCCTTGGGAGGTCCATTTATTTGCTCCAGTCTTATTCTATCAGGCACAAAGAAATTGTCGACGCCGTTAACCTCTTGAGGAATAAGAGCAAAGTCGTAAGCCTCACGATACCACTGAGGATTGTTAATCCACACAAAGTCAGAAAGGTCGCGATTTACTTGAACAACCTCTAAATTTTGTTTGGAAAATTCTGTAATGAGCTTAGCATGCCAGTAGTTACTAATACCCACGCGTGCGGATTCACCACTAGTCTCTTCAAGGGCTACAATAGCTCGGTCAACACACTCAACGATAGGTGGATAGTAGTCCCCGTAAAGAGGTTGCATTGGTATCGATAGAATAGTCAAAGCAACTACAAGAGCAAGCCAAATATATCTAATAGCTTTTTCAAGCAGAAGAATCTGAGATTCAGGATACCCTACCCAAGAAAAAAGGACGGGGAACCAAAATGCGTTTAACAGATATCTAGGAATATATAAAATCCCGTTTATAGCGAGTGCAAGAAAAGTTATAGCCGGAGAGAGCAGTATAAACAGGTTAAAGAAGAAAATAACGTCTAGATTTTTCCCCCTTTGCTCGTTTCCGCGCAGAAAAATATTGCTGCTCTTTCTTATTACCTTTAATATGACTACTGAATAGAATACAGCCACTAAAACAGCCGCTACAGGGCTTTGTTGAAAAATATCGAGAAGCCTCAAAAACCAAAGCCTAAACTGTGTTAACAAAGACTCACTAATCAGTAAAAATCTAGAATCCGTACTATTAGTTAGTATACTCTTTAGAATTATTCCGAGAGCTACTCCTATTAGAGA
>JBARUP010000183.1:0-4412 GCA_049645805.1 Nodosilinea sp. | reverse complement strand
GCAAGCTGCCGAACTACACCCTCAAAACTCGCCGCATTAGTGAGCGATCGCGCGCCGTGCTGCAAACCCTGCTCTACACCCAAGAGCCCGATGAGCTGCTGTTTAAGGCGCTGCCTCAGGCCTGTGGATTAGCACCGATTGTGGTCTCTGAGGCCGATGACGGCACCACCGCCCGCACCTACCGAGAGCACCTGGTAGAAGCCCTGCGCGAGATCAATGGCGCTTACGATGCCCTGCTGACCGAATGCCAAGACCTGCTCTACAGCGCCTTTGGGGTCCACAGCGATCGCACCCAGCTACGCCGCGACCTTCAGTTTCGCGCCAGTCGGGTGCTGGGCAACTGTGTAGAGGCCAGCCTCAACCGTTTCGCCAGGGCAGCGGCGGATGAGGCGGTGGCTGACCGCCAGTGGTTAGAAGCGATCGTCATGGTGATCGCCGACAAACCAGCAGAATCTTGGAAAGATGAAGATGTAACCCGCTTTGAGCTAAACCTCAGCGACCTTTCCCGCCGATTTAAGAACCTAGAAGCGCTGCAGGCTTCGGTGAAAGCCACCAGTAAGGGCGGGTTTGAAGCCCGGCGGATCACGGTGACTCGCCCCGATGGCACTGAGGTCAACAAAATGGTCTGGGCCAATGACGAGCACCAGGCCAAGGTAGACCCCTCCATAGACGACATCTTTTCGCAGTTCCCCGATCAGCAACTGCGAGAAGCGTTGTTAACCCGGTTAACCGAACGCATGTTTGATGAGTCAAAATCATATCAGGAGGCCTCTACGCAAAAGCCTTCTGAAGCCGATGGTAGCCGCCGTAGGACAAGACCCAGACGTGCTAGGGGATAACACCATGCAGCAACTCAAGCGCCCCGTAGAGCAGACTGACCCGCCCCGGTCGGCCCGAGAAACGCTGCCCACCATGTATGACCTACCGAGCGAAGACCCAGAGGAGCCGGGCTTGCCTGACGTTGGCGATAGCCCGCCCCGAGGCGTATACCACTACCTACAGCCCCATTTGCTAAGCGCCACGCTGCAACTCACCACCTACGCCGCAGACGAGGTGTTTAGCGTCGGCGATATGAACCTTTACTACGATGTAGACCATCCTCTGTGGCACAAGCGGCCCGATTGGTTTGCCGCCGTTGGGGTGCCCCGGCTGTACGAGGGGAGAGATATGCGGCTGAGCTACGTTGTGTGGCAAGAGCGGGTGAACCCCTTTGTGGTGGTGGAGCTACTTTCCCCTGGTACTGAGAAGGAAGATTTAGGCCAAACAGAGCGGGCTCCGGGCACACCACCGACGAAGTGGGAGGTTTATGAGCAGATTTTGCGCGTTCCCTACTACATTCTCTTTGACCGATACACCAACAATTTGAGGGCGTTTCGGTTGGTGGGTGGGCATTACCAACCGCTCGACTTCACCAATCAGCGCATCCAAATTCCTGAGTGGCAGATCAGTCTCGGGGTTTGGCAGGGGAGTTATGAAGGCATTGAGCGGCTGTGGCTGCGGTGGTTTAATGCCGAGGAACGGTTAATTTTGTCTGCCGAAGAGCGAGCTGAGCAAGCCGAAGAGCGGGCTGAGCAGGCTGAAGGACAAGCTAGCCAGGCTGAGGAGCGGGCCAGTCGTTTAGCCGAACGTCTTAGGGAACTAGGGATCGACCCTAGCGAGGTCTGACAGGAAAGCATAAGGCATCATAGACATAGTCTCTACTGAGCAAGCGCAATGGCTTCCCCCATGGTTTTGTCCATCAGCCGCGATCGCATTCAACTCCCTGCCGGGAGCACTGTCACACTGAGTGACCAAACTTGGGCCGACTACGAAGCCTTGCTGGCCAGCCGCCGAGATGATGCCGTCATTAAAATTCGATTCAACGCCCATACCCAACAGATTTCGATTATGGCTCCGATGGCTGGTCACGGGAATCGTATTGACACCCTAGTGGACTTGGTCAAGGCGTTACTGCGTCATCAAAAACGTGACTGGCACAGCTATGATCCCGTTACCCTCAAGCGCTTGCAAGAGGCTGGGGCCGAGCCTGATGCTTGCTTCTATATTCAAAACTGGCGGGCTGTTTTGGGCAAAGAACGTCTGGATCTAGCGGTTGACCCACCCCCTGACTTAGCCATCGAGATGGATCTCACCTCTTTGACTGATTTAGCGGTATACCGGCTGTTAGCTGTGCCAGAGGTATGGATCTATCGCCAGGGTCAGTTAACTCTCTATGGCCTAACCGCCACAGGCTACGAAAGTCTGGTGACCAGCCCTACGTTTCCTACCGTGGCGATCAAGACGCTGTTGCCAGAGTATGTAGAAAGGGCCTGGGTCGCAGGCTCTAGCGTTGCTCTGCGAGAGTTTGAAGCCTATCTCTGCGAAGCAGTCTAAAAATAAATGAAACACGATGTCTGAATTACCCGAGAACGACTCAGAGTAAATAGAGGAACATTGATATGAGTCTGGTCGAGACTGCGATCGCCAAAATGCAAAACCTACCGCCCGAGCGGCAGCAGGAGATTATTGACTTTATAGATTTTTTGCTCTCTAGAGGACCGTGGGTCAAATCGACTAATGGTCAGTCGAGCGAACTACAGCCTGACGAGCGGTTAGAGTCTGTGCCTTCCAGCCAAGAGGCCGTTTCAGTGTTTGAGGCGGCAGGCGATTTAATTGGTTGTGTGGAAGGCCCCAGCGATCTATCGACCAATCAGCGCTATAGGTCAGGCTACGGCACCTAATGAAGCAGCGCGTCATCGTAGATACTGAGCCATTAGTTACTGCTTTTAATTTCGTTTAAGACCTGAAGCCACGAACTATGGGCAGTATATCTAAGTGTGATTGCCCCGATTGCAACAAATAGCCCCCATGCGCCCGATCGCAGATCTTCTCGATTTTCTCACCCATCAGATGTCGATGCAGGCGGTGTATCAGCCGGTGGTGATACTGCATCTGCTGACGCGAGGAGGGCTGGCCACCCGCGCCGACCTGGCCCGCACCCTGGGCGGCTACGACGAGGTGGGGGCAGAGCATTGGGATCGGGTTTTGATGGACAATCCCAAGCGCTGGCTAGTTGGGAAACACCAGGTAGTTATCTACGACAAAGACAACCAGACCTTCTCACTCCCCTTTGACCTTTCCGATGGGCAAGCCGTTGCCCAGGCCCAAGGCATCTGCGAAACCGCCATTTTGGCCTGGCTCCAGCGGCGCATGGCCGATGGCAGTCTAGATGAAGCCGAAATTTTGCGCCACTATCGGGTGCTAGAGCTGGCCAAGCATGGCGAACGCTACCACTTGCCCAACCCCGATGGCGAAGCCCAAGAGATAGCGGTAGAAGAGTTTGCCATGGCTGCCGCCACTGCCCACCTACAGCAGCATTATCCTGGCAAAAAAATTACCCAGCAGCCCTACACCACCCCAGGGTTCGACATTCTAGTGGGCACAGCTCAAGCCCCGGTGCTCTATGCCAAAGTAAAAGGAACCCTAAAACCAGTGCCATCGTTTACCCTATCGGAAGGCGAGCGGCAGTTTTCCATAGACCATAGCCATCAATACCAGTTGGTGATGGTCTATGCCATTGACCTCCACCAAGAAACGTTTGAAATAAAAATTCATCAAGGAGCGATAAAGCCAAGCTCTTTTTTGCTGTCACCGCTACAATGGCAAGCAGTTTATGGTCTAGCGCTTAAAAATATTGATTGCACGGACACTCCTTCGGCCAACCAACAAAAAGCTCATTCAGAATAGATAAATGACCAAAAAAGTTCGACATATCATGGGTATTTCTGGAGGCAAAGATAGCACAGCCTTGGCTGTGCTCTTGCATAGAGAAATTCCAGAGATGGAGTATTTCTTTTGTGATACTGGCAAAGAACTGAAAGAGACCTATGAATACTTAGGCAAGATTGAAGCGCGTCTAGGAATTAAAATTCAGCGTTTAAACCCTGAAAGAGATTTTGACCATTGGCTAGAGATTTATGATGGCTACTTGCCATCCCCAAAAAGCCGATGGTGCACCAAGCAGTTAAAAATTATCCCACTAGAAAAGTTTGTAGGTGATGATGAGGCCATTAGCTATATTGGCATAAGAGCTGATGAGCACAGGGATGGTTACATTTCAACTAAACCTAACATTAAACCGGTTTATCCATTCAAAGAACGCAACCTTGCCAAGACAGATATTATTCGGTTGCTAGAAGATAGCGGCATAGGATTACCCGATTATTATGAATGGCGTAGTAGATCTGGTTGCTTCTTTTTGCTTTTTTCAACGCAAATATGAATGGGTAATGCTACACGAAAAACATCCTCTCCTCTTTGCAGAGGCTGTTCATTACGAAAAAGAGCACAAAGATGGAAGAAAATATACTTGGACAGATGGAGAAACGCTCACGGAGCTCTTGAAACGTAAAGATCAAATAAAATTAGAACAT
>JBARUP010000182.1:0-15762 GCA_049645805.1 Nodosilinea sp. | reverse complement strand
GCCCGCCTTTTTGGGAACTCTGGGGCTCAACCCACGACTGGTGGCGGTAGAGTATAACGGAGAAATTCTCCATCGTCAGCTTTGGGAAACCACTCGCCTTTGCCCTAACGACAGGCTGGAGATCGTTACCATCGTAGGCGGTGGCTAAGAGCCTTTGGTACGGGTTTCCGCCATCAATTTATGCCCTTTGGCGGCAGCGGCAGCGGCACTTCGCGCTAAATTAAAGACACAAAGCATTACACGTTAGTACTCCGGTTTTGACCCGATGAAACAACTTTTTCAGCGCCTGAAGCCGTTTCTTAAGCCTCTAATGGCCGCAGTTCTGGCCGTGGCCTTGGTGTTTGGCACCGCCGACGGAGCCTGGGCTGCAGCAGGTGGGCGGATGGGGGGAGGCAGCTTTCGGGCTGCTCCTCGCATGAGCCCCGCGCCTCGCGCCTACGCACCCCGCAGCGGCGGCGGCGGTTACTATCCCGGTGGGGGTGGGTTTGGCTTCCCCTTTTTGTTCCCCTTCATTGGTATTGGTGGTGGGTTTGGCGGCCTATTCACCCTGCTGATTTTTATTGCCATTGCCAACACAGTTGTGCGCGGCCTCAGGGGTGCCGTTGCTGGTGATGACTCCGCCGCTCCTGCTGGCAGCAATCCTCCCGTGGCTGTGGTCAAGCTTCAGGTCGGGCTGCTGGCCGAGGCCCGCGCTCTGCAAGACGATCTCAACCGTTTGGCGACCACTGCCGATACCGGTACTTCCCAGGGGCTCGCGAAGCTGCTGCAGGAGACAACCCTGGCCCTGCTGCGCCACCCCGACTACTGGGCCTACGCCGCTAGCGAGGATAAGCAGACTCGACTGCTGAACGCCGAGCAAGAGTTCAACCGATATACTCTCTCTGCCCGCAGCCAGTTCAGCGCCGAAACACTCTCCAACGTCAATAATCAACTTACCCAGGCCGAAGCCCAAGGCGTGCTACCGGGTGATACTAATCAGTCAGCCCCCGGCGAGTACATTTTGGCCACCGTGGTTGTGGCTACCCAGGGCAAGCTCGATCTGCCCGACATCTACTCTTCTGCGGATCTGCGTCAGGCCCTAAACCAGGTTGGAGCAGTCTCCAGCGAGAACCTGCTGGCGGTAGAGGTACTCTGGACACCGCAGCAGTCAGGGGAAACCCTCAGCGGCGACGAACTGGTAGCTCAATACCCTGAGCTAAAATTAATTTAGCGATTGGCTTAGGTTACTTCCAACTCACCTCTTAATGGTCAAGGGGTGAGTTTCTGATGGGGTATT
Organism: Nodosilinea sp.; assembly: GCA_049645805.1. Classification (GTDB taxonomy): domain Bacteria; phylum Cyanobacteriota; class Cyanobacteriia; order Phormidesmidales; family Phormidesmidaceae; genus Nodosilinea. Next base: position 14,486 of record JBARUP010000182.1, on the reverse strand, counting down.
TCGAGAACGGTGGCTAAGCCAGTGATCAAACTCGCTCGGCACGACTCTAGATCGTATTTTTTGTCTCCGAAAAATATACATCACGGGATGTGGTAGGACAGTAAAAGACTGTATCTTTGGCAGGAGGAAATGGTCGCTACTCCTTCCTACCTTAAATATTAGTTAAGGGCAATGCAGGTCAAGGAGTTGCGGCGGTGGGCGTTACCTAACACAGATTCAAAAACTTTTGAAAGGCATAAGCTACCCCGCTAGCAAGCAAGAGTTTATTGCATCTAATTGGCAGGGCGACGGTGAAGATATTAGTTCACCCCTTAAAAAAGCCTGATCAAGACTGCAAAGCTTCTCAAGAGGTTAACCGCGCCATTGGCGAAACGAAGTCATAGCCTTACCTTTTGGGCTGCTTGGCATTTAGCCCCGGGCCATGCTCTGCTCAACAGCAGGCCTCTTCAGCGATTTCTCTTCAACTCTAATCTAGACAAAAGAACATAACTCAAATCCCATGGCTCAGAAACTCGACGTAACTAGGGAGCAGATCCGCCAGACGGCCCAGTCTAAGATGGGCTATGACTCGCTGCGAGCAGGGCAGGAGGAGGCGATCGCGGCCCTGCTTAGAGGGCACGATGTTTTAGCCGTTATGCCGACGGGGTCGGGCAAGTCGGCTATTTATCAGCTAGCCGGAGCGCTGATTCCAGGGGCAACTGTTGTAATCTCGCCGCTGCTGGCGCTCCAGCAGGACCAGGTAGAGTCCATCGCCGAGCAAGAAGTTGGCGACGCTGTTGCGGTGAACTCGACTCTAGGTGCCACCCAGCGGGAAGATGCCTTTGAGGCCCTGGCGGATGACGAGCTAGAGTTTATCTTTCTGGCTCCGGAGCAGTTTAATAACCCAGAAACCCTAGCTCGGCTGCAAGAGGCTAAGCCTTCGCTATTTGTCATTGATGAAGCGCACTGCGTCAGCGAGTGGGGGCACGATTTTCGTCCTGACTACCTGCGGCTTGGGGCCGTAATCGACAGCCTGGGGCATCCTCGAGTGCTGGCTCTGACGGCAACGGCGGCTCCAGCGGTGCGAGAAGAAATCCTTCAGCACCTAAATATGCGCGATGCTGAGGTGGTCGTACAGGGGTTCGATCGCCCCAACATCTGGCTAGAGGTGCGGCGTTTTGAGGATAAAGCTGTAAAGGAGCGCGCTCTGATCGATCAGGTAGTGCGCGCCACGAAGCCAGGGATTGTCTATGTCGCAACTCGTAAGCAGGCTGAGGCTGTAGCCGAGGCGCTAGAGGCCAAAGGCGTGCAGGCGATCCCGTACCACGCGGGTATGAAAACCAGCGACCGCGAGAAGTCCCAGGCGGCTTTTATGAGCGATCAGGCAGAGGTGATCGTAGCCACGACGGCCTTTGGCATGGGCATCGATAAACCCAACGTGCGCTTTGTTATTCATCACAGCATCAGTGACTCAGTTGATTCTTACTATCAAGAACTCGGCCGAGCCGGACGCGACAGCGAAAAAGCCTTTGCGCTACTGTTCTACTGCCCTGACGATCTCAGCATTCGCCGTTTTTTAGCCAGCAGCGGTCAGGTCACTGTGGAGCAGGTGGAGCAAGTGGCTATCGTTCTGCAGGCCCAAGACGAGCCGCTTGATCGCAAGGACCTGAAAGAACAGGCCGGGCTTTCGCAGTCGAAAACGGCTGCTGCTCTCAATCATTTAGCTGAAGTCGGCAGCGTGGAGATGCTGCCGACTGGTGAGGCCGTGGCTAGTGGGACTGCGCTAGCCACGGGCAAAGCTGCTGAAGCTGCCGTTCAGGCTCAAGAACGGTATCAAAACTACGTGCGATCGCGCCTAGAAATGATGCGGGGCTACGCCGAAGTCCGCGACTGCCGCCGCGAGTACCTGCTTAACTACTTTGGCGAGAACCAAGAGCAGCCCTGCGGCTTTTGCGATAACTGCAGGGCAGGCATTGTGGTCAATGACGATGACTTTGACCAACCCTTTGCAATGAATAGCCAGGTGGTTCACCCCTCCTGGGGCGAAGGCATGGTGATGCGCTACGAAGGAGACAAAATCGTTATCTTGTTTGATCAAATCGGCTACAAAACGCTGGACACTAAATTTGCCCGGCAGCAGAATCTGCTTAAGCCATCAAAGTAGCGTATCTCTCCGTAGGGACGGAGTTGCCCCAACAGCAGATGCGGGGTGCCAGACAATCTACTAAGGTGTGGCAGTCCACGCTACATAAAGATAAGTATGCAGTATCGACAGCTCGGCGACAGCGACCTAACCGTTTCAGAGATTGCCCTCGGTTCCTGGCTCACTTACAGCGGCGGAGTCGAGCGGCAGCAGGCCGAAGCCTGTGTACACAAGGCCTTTGATGTCGGGATCAACTTCATTGACACCGCCAACGTCTACGGACGCGGCGCGGCCGAATCATTTTTGGGGGAAGTACTCCAGGGCATGGATCGCGGTTCCTACGTGCTGGCAACCAAGGTCTTCTTTCCCATGTCGTCAACCGACCGAGGCCTTTCGGCGGAGCAGATCCACAAGCAGATCGATGCCTCGCTACAGCGTCTGGGTACAGACTACGTTGACCTCTACCAGTGCCACCGCTACGACACCAGCACTCCCCTAGACGAAACCGTGACGGCACTGACCGAGGTAGTGAAGCAGGGCAAAGCCCGCTATATTGGCTTCAGCGAGTGGAAACCAGCCCAAATTCAGGCGGCGCTGGATTTATCCGACGTAGAAAAGTTTGTTTCTAGCCAGCCCCAGTACTCCATGCTGTGGCGGCAGCCCGAAGAAAAGGTGTTTCCCCTCTGTGCTGAAAACGGCATCGGCCAGATTGTCTGGTCACCCCTGGCCCAGGGAGTTCTGACTGGCAAGTATAAGCCCGGTGCTGCCCCCCCGCAGGACTCCCGCGCGGCCAACGACAAGATGAACGGGTTTATGCAGGACCTGAGGAGCGATTGCGTGCTCAGCGCTGTCCAAAATCTGAAGCCCCTGGCCAATCAGCTCAATATCTCAATGGCGCAGCTGGCCCTGGCCTGGATTCTGCGCGACCCGCGAGTTAGTGCCGCAATCGTGGGGGCCAGCCGCCCCGAGCAGGTAGTCGACAACGCCGCCGCCGCCGGAATCAAGCTAGATGAGCCCATGCTGCGAGAGGTCGATATGGTTTTAGGGCCAGCCCTACAGCAGGTGGCGAGCTAATACTCGACAAGCCAATGCCCCAGAGCGGTGGCCCAATCAAGCTAAGCCGGTCAAAACGGTCAAAACCCCTCAAGCACCGTGATGGCCACCGCTACACTTGGAGGCAAGAGCGTCGCAGGCAACATTACTCTCATAGGTGGCTAGCTTGCCCAAATGTACGTCTAGAACAAATTGCACCTGGAGCAAAACAGTACCCCTTATATTCTATGGAGTGGCTGTGGTTACTGCTTTAGAGAGAGGAAATCAGGCAGATATCACCTTAGTCTACACATGACGGGCAAAGGCGAAGAATGCATACCCGAAAGGGACTTGTTACCGCCTGCCGCCCAACCGTAGTGAAAGGATTTTTTATGACTTATACAGCCGCAGCCAACAACCCCAGTCAGGCTCTGACTATTTTCAAAAAACTAGACGTAGACGAGCAGCTGGCGCTGTTGTGGCTTGTTTACAAGAAAATGGGAGACTCTATAACTACCGCCGCCCCTGGGGCAGCATCCTCCGAGATTACCGCCGGTCTTTACGAGCAAGTTAAGGCGCTGGAGCAGCCGCAGCAGCTGGACGCCATGCGTGCGATCGCCCAGGGCGATCAGTCCAGCCAAATCAGCCGGGAGTATGGTTCTCTGAGTTCCAACACCAAACTGGCTTTCTGGTACTACCTGGCTCAGGGTATGGACAGCGGTGAGATCGTCCCTATGCCCGACGACTACAAACTGCCTAACCAGGGCAATGATCTTCTAGCTGCCCTCGAAACCATGGACTTTGAAAGTCAGATTACTGTTTTGCGCAACGCTGCCGACAGCATGGGCAGCGAACCCGCCAGTGGCTCTGCCGTCTAAGCTCACCCGCTGCCGAGCTGTAGCCCGTAGAGATTGGCGTAGATACCCTGCTGAGCCATTAGCTGAGCGTGAGTACCCTGTTCGACTATGTCACCCTGCTGGATTACCAACACTCGGTTGGCCTGGGTAACCGTGCTGAGGCGATGGGCAATCACAAAGCTAGTGCGGTTGTGGAGGAGGGTTGCGATCGCATCCTGCACCAGCGCCTCGGTGCGTGTATCAATGCTGCTGGTAGCCTCGTCTAGCAGTAATATCCTTGGGTTGACCAGCACAGCTCGAGCAATGCTCACCAGCTGACGCTGCCCTTGGCTCAGGGGCGCACCCCGTTCGCCCAAGCGGGTGCTGTAGCCCTGGGGCAGCGACGTGACGAACTCATGGACATTCGCCGCCTGTGCCGCTGCTTCAATGTCAGTCTGACTAGCGTGGGGCGCGCCAAAGGCAATATTCTCGGCTACCGTACCGCTAAACAGCAGATTATCTTGCAGCACAATGCCAATCTGACGGCGCAAACTGGCCTGGGTGACGTCGCGGACATCGATACCGTCAACCTTAACGGCCCCCTCCGACACATCGTAAAACCGCATAATCAAGTTGATGATAGTGCTTTTGCCCGCCCCGGTTGGCCCCACTAGCGCAATCATTTGCCCCGGCTGAGCGCAGAGATTCACATTCTTAAGCACCCGCTGGGTCGGGGTGTAGCCAAACCCCACCGATTCAAACCGCACCTCGCCTCGAATGGGCGGCATCTCCGTGGCGCTAGGCACGTCTTGCAGCGTAACGGGTTCGTCCAGCAGCAGGAAAATGCGATCGAGCCCCGCTAGGGCCGACTGGGCCTGGGTATAAAACTGACTCAGAATCTGAATCGGGCGAAAGAACTGCTGCACATAGAGCAAGAACGCCGTCACCGTGCCCACCGTCATGACCCCAGTGATCGCCAGATAGCCCCCGTAGGCCATCACTCCGGCGGTAGCTAGGGTGTTGAGAAAGTCGATGGAGGGCAAAAACGCCGCCGTTACCGCCACCGCCTGCACGTTAGCCTTGCGATTGGCGGCATTGAGGCTGTCGAATTCTTCAATATTGAGCTGGGTGCGGTTGAAGGCCTGGGCCTCGCGCACGCTGCCGATATCTTCTTCGAGCTTGGCCGACAAATTGCCGATGGTTTGGCGGGTGACGCTGAACCGGCTTCTGGCCCAGCGGGAGAAAAACCCGGTAGTGAAAATCATCAGCGGCACTACCAGGTTGCTGAGCAGCCCAAGCTGCAAATTGATCGACAGCATAGCGATGATGATGGCTACCAAGCTGAGAGTCTGACCCAGCACCTGGGGAATGGTAAGGCCAAAGGCCTGATTCACTGTGTTTACGTCATTGAGCAGGCGGCTCATTAAATCGCCCGCTTCGCTGCGATCGAAAAAGCTCACTGGCAGACTCTGAATTTTGTCAAAGATATCCTGCCGCAGCTGCCCCAGCAGCCGCTGCACGATGGAACCCATGCGCAAAATCTGCCCCCGAATTGCCCAGACTCCGACGAAATAGACTGCCGTTAGGGCAGCCAGCATACGCAGCAGCCCCGGCAGGTTGCCTGCCAGAATCAAGTTGTCGATCGCCCAGCCAATCAGCAGCGGCCCGATCGCCTGAGTAGTGGCCCCAACGGCGACCAGCAGCAGCGCCACGGGTAAATCTCGACGATAGGGCGCAAAGTACCGCAAAAATCGCCCTGCGGTCGAGGGCTTAGGTTTGGGTTCTGCCGGGGCGGCGAGCTGAGCAAGAGGCATTACTTAAAAATAAATACTGAGGGCTCAATTAGACTTCTGGACACAGTTTAATGGCTTCTGATTTAAGTAAGCACTGGAGCAGCCCCCACCTGCGACTCCAAAATCGCGCCATAGAGCGGGCTGGTTGCCATCAGGTGCTCATGGCTGCCCTGGGCCACCAGCCGCCCCTTGTCCATCAGCAAAATGCGATCGGCGGTGCGCACCGTGCTGATCCGCTGGGCCACCACAAAAGACGTGCAGGTGCGGCGGCGCATGAGGTCGTCGAGGGCGGCCTGAATCTGGGCGGCGGTTTGGGCATCGACGGCAGAGGTGCTGTCATCGAGAATCAGAATGCTGTAGTCGGTGAGCAGGGTGCGGGCGATCGCAATTCTCTGCTTTTGCCCTCCCGACAGCCCGACCCCGCGCTCGCCCACGATGGTATCGTAGCCATCGGGCAAACCCTCCACAAAGTCGTGGATTTGGGCGGCTTTCGCCACTGCAATCACCTGCTCTAGACTAGCCTCCGACTTAGCGTAGGTAATATTGGAGAAGATGGTGCCGGAGAACAGGGTGGTCTCTTGAAAGACGGTGCTGATGTGCGATCGCAGACTCTCTAGCGTAAAGTCGCGCACATCGCGTCCGTCAATGCGCACGGCCCCGGCGGTGACGTCGTAGAAGCGGGGAATTAGGTTGGTGACGGTGCTTTTGCCCGAGCCGGTCATTCCCAGAATAGCGATTAGCTCGTTGGGTTTGGTTTCAAAGGAAATTTCGCACAGGGCCGGACTGGTGGCACCGGGGTAGCGAAACGAGACGTTTTCAAACGTGATGCGGCCGCCGCAGGTGGTGAAGGGAACAGCGTAGGAACGATCGCGGATGTCGATTTCGGCATCGACCACTTCGTAAACTCGCTCTGCCGAAGAAGCCGCCTGGGCAATCGCCGGAGCCGCAAAGCCAATCAGCAAAATCGGCTGCAAAATCAGCAGCAGATAGGCGTTGAACGCTACCAGCTGCCCTACCGAAAAGCGATCGCTAATCACCGCTGCGCCGCCATAGCCTACGACGGCCACAATTACCAGGTTGCTGACGAGGAAAATAAACGGAAACGTATTGCGAATGGCTAAAATCGTCCTCATGTTGGCGGCGATTAGGTCGTTGTTAAGGCGCGTGTAGCGATCGCCCTCGACCTCCTCGCGCACAAAGGCTTTTACCACCCGCACCCCGACTAAATTTTCCTGCAAGACCCCGTTGAGGTCGCTGAGCTGCTCCTGCACCTGGCGAAACAGCTGGTTGTTGCGGCTGAAAAACCGCGCCATTAGCCATCCTGCCGCAGGCACTACCGTTAGGCTAATCAGCGCTAGCCGCCAGTTCATCACCAGCAAAATCGCCGCGATCGCCACCAGCGTCACCACGCCGCTAATCACCTGAATTAGGCTGGTGCTGAGGAACGTGCGCACCTGCTCAATATCGCTGGTCACCCGCGTCAGCAGCTGCGCGGTCTGAGCCTGGTCGTGGTAGCTGAAGCTAAGCGTTTGAATCTTGCTAAAAATGCGGTTGCGCAGGTCGTAAACCACGCTTTGCGACAGCGCCTCAGCGCAAAAGCTCTGGCCAAAGTTAAATAGCCCCCGAGCCAGGGCGGCGACTACTAGTCCCGCACCGCTTTGCAGCACCACGGTGAGGTTGCTCTTAGCCACGCCTTGATCAATGGCCCAGCGAAACAGCTGCGGCGTGACCGCGTAAGCCGCCACTAGCAGCAGGGCACTACTCAACGCTCCCAGCGCGAGCCAGGGATAACGCCTAAGGCTGCCCAACACTCGCTGTAGCTGCCGTAGAGAAGACGTGTTTTGAGACTGAGACTGCACCAATTACCGGCCTCCGCTACGCCTGCACTATTCTAGTCGTCGAGCGCGAACCGCATCAGCTATACAGTACTTTGCTGAATTGATCTATCGCGGCGCTGCCTACGTTCGGTAGACCCAGGTTCTCCTTTGAGACAACTTCTACGTTTCCTCCACCTCGCTAGCAGCAGCAAGGTTTTTTGTCGACTCGACCCTACTTAAACCGGGTCTGCTTTAGAGCGGCAATGTCCCACTCTGCCCGATGGGCAGCAGCGTGATAGGTGCTGTGCAGAAAATTCAGCAGCGTCTGGTCAGGGTTATCGGCCTCACGCACCGCGTCGTAGGGCAAGACAAACTCTCCCAGGTCATCGTGGAAGAAAGCGGCGGCGGGTTGAACGGGCTGCTCTTTAAAGCCTTCGGGTACAGGATAGGCATAGGAGTAGAAGGCCGGGTAGCCCAAACCGTCTCCTGGCCAAAATCCGGCGCTGCTTACCTCCTGGTTGTAGGCTTCTTTAGCCACGGCATCGGGTAGGTTGGGCACGCCGCCGGGGTGCTCAGGTGCAGACCGGCCTGAAAATCGAGTGACAGCCAAATCAAAGCTGCCCCAAAAGAAGTGCACTGGGCTTACCTTGCCGCAGAAGTGCGAGCGAAATTCTCGAAACACGCGATCGCACTGCAAGAGCACCCGCCAGAACCGCTGAGCTGCCTCGGTGTCGTAGGCCCTGTGGGTATCGTCTTGCTCGAAGGGAATCGGGTCAGAAATTTCGTTGGGTTTAGTATTGATCTGAATAGTCAGTTCCAGATCGGCGAGAGCTGCCATTACCGCCTGGTAAAAGTCTGCTACCGTGCGGGGCCGCAGCTCGACTGTTTTGAGCCCTCCTGTACTGGTAGCAATCCGCAGCTGGTGGTCTATAAAGTCGAAGTCAACGGTAAAAATCTGGTCGTGGTAAGGAATGGTGCTGGTGGTTAGCCCCCGCGCCGTTAGGTACAGCGGCACGTGCCAGGAATGGTTGATCCAAGGCGTTTGCACCAAACGGACTTTTCCTACAATCTGAGTCCACAGATGTAGCGTAGTATAAGTATCTCGCCAATCATCAAGGGCTAGCTTTGGCCACGGCATGGGCATAAAGTTTCTAAGCTTTATAAACTATCAACTAGGGGCGGAAGCCTGCTTCAGAGCGAAGTCTGCGTGAGCCTACACCCTAATAAAAGTCTACTTCTAGTCTTGCTTAACGTGAGGTTGAGTCGGTCACCAGCGCGTTCCCTTCGATGCGGATGCTGGCTTCTGCGGAGGGGTAAGATTCCGTCATCTCCATCTCGACGCTTACGATCCCTATAATTAGAGCTTACAGGTTGGTACGCAGCAGGGAGAAAGCAAGTAGATGGCGCAGCACCAGTCGGCGGCTAATCACTTGTTTGGAGGTAAGAGCGAAATGGGGGCGTTGATGCGCTCCTACGACTGGTCGAAGACGTCGCTTGGTGCAGTTGAACAATGGCCTCAAAGTCTGCGGTCGGCCCTGAGTATCTGCCTGAACTCTGGCTTACCCATGGCCATCTACTGGGGACCAGACGCTTTGCTGCTCTACAATGACGCCTGGCGTCTGATTCTAGGCGACGGGCACCCTCGCTCGCTCGGACGCCCTGCCCACGAGGTCTGCTCTGATACCTGGAGCAAGACTGGCTTTGCGCTAAAACCCGTGATGGCTACGGGAGAGGGCGTCTTTCTTAGTGATCAACCACAGCTTGTAAATCGATCTGGCTATACCGAAGAGTGCTTCTTTGACCATACGCTCAGCCCTATTCGGGGAGAAGGTGACGTCGTTGTTGGCGTTCTCAGCGCGTCGAGCGAAACGACCTACCGGGTGCTGAGCGATCGCCGCACTCAGCTCTTGCGAGAGCTAGCGGCTAAAGTAGCTGGGGCCAAATCTATAGAGGAAATCTGTGCGTCAATGACGTCGATGACCGGGTCGAATCCGGTTGATATTCCCCTAGCGCTGCTCTACATCGTCAACCACGACAGCGGAACGGCCTGCCTCTGCGGTGGCATTGGACTAGGGCTACCCGTTGCCCCGGCGCAGGTCAGCTTGGACAATTTAGATGACTCAGGCGGCTGGCCCATCGCTGAGGTCGCTCAAACGGCCCAGCTCCGTATCGTTGACGACTTAGTAGCCCGGTTTGGTCCTATACCTGGCGCTGGGGCAGAGCCGCTCCAGGAAGCTGCGGTCTTGCCGCTCATGGTACCTGGACAGGCCCAAGCGGCTGGGGTGCTAGTGGCCGTTGCCAACTCTCGTCGCCGCCTAGACCCCAGCTACCGCGATTTCTTCAGCCAGGTAGCGGCTCTGCTGGCTGCTTCATTTGCCCTTATCTATGCCCGCACGGCGGGGCAGCAGGTCGAGCAGCCAATCGGGTCACCTCCCCCCTCTCGTCTGCTCCTCAGTGCTCAGTCATCCTCACCCCTGCCCGCTGCCCAAATTCTGCTGGTTGGCGACAACATCGACACGCTACGCCACGTTGCGCCGCTGCTAAACAGGCGGTATCAGGTCAAGACTGTGGGCGACAGCGGCGGCGCTCTGACGGCAATTCGGCAGCAGCGCCCCGATTTAGTCCTGACCGGTACGATGCTGCCAGAGCCAGAAGCCGTCGAGCTGCTGCGGCAGTTGCGGGCTGATATTCAAACTAAAGCGTTGCCGGTTATTCTGCTGTTAGCCCGAGCCGGGGATCAACCTCGACTAGAAGGACTAACGGCCAGATCCGATGACTATTTAGTCGAACCTTTCTCGGTTCGGGAACTGCTAAGGCAAGTAGAATCAACCCTGAAACTAGCCCATCTGCGGCAGGAGGCCGAGGCTAAAATTCAGCGCAGCGAGGAGCGATCGCGGCTGGCAATTGAAGTAGCTCAGCTAGGTACCTGGCGCTACGATCTGCGAACGCAGCGGGTTGATCTAGACGAGCGCATGGCCGAGATCCTGGGGTGTTCAGCAGCATCACTGCCAATCAGCCAAGTATTTGAGCAGATTCATCCCGCTGAGCGTGAGCAAGTGATCCGCACCGTCAGAGCTACCCTCGACCCAACATCGTCAGAAGTTAGCGAGATCGATGGTCGTCTTCTGCTTCAAGACGGTACTGAGCGGTGGATATCCGCTAACGGGCAGACTGTTTTCGTAGATGGCGAGATCCGCCAAGCCGTCGAGCTGGTAGGCACGGCTATTGATATTACCGAGCGCAAGCAAACGGAGCTGATGCTGGTTGAGCAGAAGCGTCTGCTGGAGCTGATCGCTGCGGACAGTCCGATAGAAGATTGCTTAGCCGCCGTATGTACCACCGTATCTCGACTCAATTCGCGGGTTCGAGCTGGTTTCCTGCTAACCGATGCCGATCAGGAGCAGTTTTTTGACGCGATCGCGCCCGAGTTAGCGCCAGCCTTTGTCGAAAACCTCAGCGGCATTTCAACAAACGATCCTCTCGTTGGCCCCTGGGGCGAGGCGGCTTCTATCCAGCAGTCAGTCACCTCTGCTGATATCGCTAGCGATGACCGCTGGTCGAAAGTCTGGCAGGCGGCGTACCTGGGCAACGCTATTCAAGCCTGCCATTCAGTTCCGGTAATGGGCACCGGTAGTAGACCATTTGGTTCTTTTATACTGTGCTTTGATCAGCCCCGGCTGCCCACTCTATGGGAGTACCGGCTAGCTGACTTTGGTGCCCAAGTAGCCGGCATTGCCTTTAAGCGCGATCGCGCCACCCTGGCCCTGCGAGACAGCGAGCAACGCTACCGGACCCTTTTTGAGTCAATGGATCAGGGGTTTTGCGTCTGCGAAATGCTGTTTGACGACGGTGGCGAACCTGTAGACTACCGCTTTTTAGAAGTTAATCCGGCTTTTGTGGGGTTGACGGGGCTGCATCAGCCCATAGGAAAAACGGCGCTGGAGCTAGTGCCCAATCTGGAGAACTTTTGGCTTGAAACCTACAGCAGAGTAGTGTTGACCGGTGAACCCCAGCGGTTTGAGTACGAATCAAAGGCTACGAATCGCTGGTTTGATGTCAGAGCCTTTGCCCTAGAAGCTCGACAGAGCCATCGGTTTGCAATCTTGTTTACCGACATCAGCGATCGCAGACGAGCTGAGCGAGAGCGAGAGCGGTTTCTCTCAGTCGGCTCAGACTTACAAGTCATTGCCGCTAGTAGCGGCTACTTTCGTTGGGTTAGCCCCACCTTTGAGCGGGTGCTCGGCTGGACCGCTGAGGAGATGAGAGCTTGCCCCTGGACAGAGTTTATTCATCCTGACGATGTCTATAAAACTCTGGTAGAAGCTGATGCTCTATTAACGGGCCGCGAAACGGTTTCCTTTGAAAACCGCTACCGGCACAAAAATGGCTCCTACCGCTGGTTTCTTTGGAATGCCAAACCCTTTCCAAACGAGCAGGTGCTCTACGGAACGGCCATTGATATCACAGCGCGCAAGCGCATAGAATCTAACCTGCGCGAGAGCGAGGCTCGCTTTCGCCACATGACCGATGTCGCCCCTATGCTGGTGTGGAGTTCGGACATCAACAAAGTCTGGAACTACTTTAATCAATCCTGGCTAACCTTCACCGGCCGCACCCTAACTCAAGAGCTGAACAACGGCTGGACCGAGGGCGTACACCCCGACGATGCTCAGCGCTGCCTAGAGACCTACACAACGGCCTTTAACGCCCGCCGCCCGTTCGAAAGAGAGTATCGGCTCCGGCGCTTTGATAGCGACTACCGCTGGATCATGGAGGTGGGAGAGCCTCGCTTTGCGCCAGACGGTGAATTTCTTGGCTATATTGGCTCAGCCTTTGATATTCACGACCGTAAACAGCTAGAACAGCAGCGCAGCCGTCTCTTGCAGCAGGAGCAGGCCGCCCGCGCCGCTGCCGAGGCCGCTAGCCGCACGAAGGATGAGTTCCTGGCGGTTGTTTCCCACGAGCTTAGGTCGCCCCTCAACCCAATTTTAGGGTGGGCTACTCTACTTCAAAAGGGCACTCTAAACGAAGCTAAAACCAAACAGGCCCTCGCTGTCATCGAGCGCAACGCCCGTCTTCAGACAGAACTGATTGATGATCTGCTCGACGTGTCGCGCATGCTGCGGGGCAAGCTCGAAATTAACGCCACCACGGTTAGTTTGGTGGCCACCATCCGCGCCGCCATCGAAATTGTGAAGCTGGCGGCAGAGGCCAAGTCTATTCATATTGAGGCCCAGCTAGATGACCAAATTGGTTTGGTCTCTGGCGACGCCACCCGTCTACAGCAGGTGGTGTGGAACCTGCTGTCTAACGCCGTCAAATTTACTCCCGCCGAGGGGCAGATCATCGTGCGCCTGAGTCGGGATGACGTTGGTCAGGCTGAGCTCACGGTTGTTGACACCGGCAAAGGCATCGTGCCTGAGTTCTTGCCCCTGATTTTTGACTACTTTCGCCAGGCCGATAGTGCCACAACCCGTCAGTTTGGCGGCTTAGGACTGGGCCTAGCGATCGTGCGCCACCTGGTCGAACTACACGGGGGAACCATTCAGGCCGATAGCGCCGGAGAAGGCTTGGGCTCAACCTTCACCGTCAAACTACCGACCTTAGCTAGTCAGCCCGTCGCCGCCGCTGGTGATGAGCCCAAAGAGCTAGCGCTGAGTTTAGACGGCACTTTTATCCTGGTGGTGGACGACGATGCTGACACTCGCGCTTTTATTGTCTTTCTGCTTGAGCAGGCTGGGGCTAGCGTCGTCTCAGCTGCCTCTGCTAGCGACGCCCTAGCGGCCCTAAGCCAGTCTCAATTCCAGGTGTTAGTCAGCGATATTGGTATGCCTAGCACGGATGGCTACATGCTGATGCGGCAGATTAGAGCGCTGCCGGTGGATCAGGGCGGTCAGATTCCGGCGATCGCCCTGACGGCTTACGCCCGTGAGTCGGACCATGAGCAGTCCCTAGATGCCGGATTTCAGCGACATTTGCCTAAGCCGGTGCGACCTGCCGCCCTAATCCAGGCGCTAGTGGAGCTAATTGGGCAAACCTAGTGCGAGCCGGTTCGTGCCGCAGCAGGCCGTGCCTCTTGGGGGCTGTTAACCTCAGTCTCCGTCAAACTTTGGGTGATCCTAGCGGCCCCAGCAGCAAAAACGGCCAGGGCAGTTCTAAGTCAGGCAATAGGTCAGCGTAGGACTGCAAACCCGGTACCGCCGAGGGCAGCACAAATCGCAGCGATCGCAGTGAAGCAGGCCGGTGTCCGTCGGCATCGACTACTCCATACTCCCGCGCGAGTTCGGCCACAATTTGCACCTGGCCAGCGCGGCGCAGCACCTGAGAGTCTGCCGCCAGGGCCGCTACCACTCGCCCCGTCAGCAGCGGCGTCTCCCAGTTGTAGTTAGGCTGGGCACCGTCTACCTGGCTACCTGAGCGATCGCCTAGGCCCATCTCGCCAGCAAACTGGGTCATCAGCTCGGTACCCACAATCCCCGGCCAGATCGAGAGTGAGGTGACGTTGTGTTTTTTGAGTTCTACGGCCATATCGGCGGCCATGCGATCGCAGGCCGCCTTACCCACCCCGTAGGGCACCCCAAAGATATACGACAGCCCGCCCCACGAGGAGAGGGTGCAGATTAGCCCGCGCTGGCGGGGCACCATCAGGCGGGCGGCGTAGACGCTAGCCACGTAGTGGCTGCGCAATCCTACATGGTTGCAGGCGTCCCAAAAGCCGGGCTCAGACTCCCAAAAGGGCTTACCGTAGGCTGCTCTAAGGGCAGATACCCCGGCATAGGCATTGTTAACCAGCAGGTCAAGTTGTCCCCTCTGCTCGACCTCAATGCGCTCAAACAGAGCGCGGATCTGGTCGTCGTCGCCGTGGTCAACCTGCACAGGGATAGCT
>JBARUP010000181.1:0-2840 GCA_049645805.1 Nodosilinea sp. | reverse complement strand
GTCATATAGTAGAGCAGAGTAGCGTTGCCTGCTAGCTCTTGCAGCCCCGCCTGGCCGTCGCAGTCGGCATTAAAGGCGGCTTTAAGGCAGCGAATAGCGATCGGGCTCTTCTGCAGAATTTCTTGCGCCCACTGTACCCCTTCAGCTTCTAGCTGATCCAAGGGCACCACGCAGTTGACCAGCCCCATCGCTTCGGCCTCATGGGCGCTGTACTGGCGACACAGATACCAGATTTCGCGGGCCTTTTTCTGGCCAACGATGCGAGCCAGGTAGCTGGCCCCAAAGCCGCCGTCAAAGCTGCCTACCTTAGGGCCGGTCTGGCCAAAAACGGCGTTGTCGGCGGCGATCGTGAGGTCACACACCACGTGCAGCACATGGCCGCCCCCGATCGCATAGCCCGCCACCAGGGCAATCACGACCTTGGGCATCGAGCGAATCAGCCGCTGCAAATCGAGCACGTTGAGCCGGGGCGTACCGCCCTCATCCACGTAGCCACCGTGGCCCCGCACGCTCTGATCGCCGCCCGAACAAAAGGCGTACTTGCCGTCGGTGTGTGGGCCGGCTCCGGTTAGCAGCACAACGCCAATGCGGCTATCTTCGCGGGCGTTGGCAAAGGCTTCGTACAGCTCGACAACGGTTTTAGGGCGAAAGGCGTTGCGTTTGTGGGGCCGATTGATGGTGATTTTGGCGATGCCATCGGCCTTTTGGTAAACAATGTCGTCGTAGGGCTTAACGTCCTGCCAGGCCTGCATAAGGGGGCTCCACTCAACACTGTCTAGCCTCTCACACTGGGGGTATCTACTGCTTCTATGGCGAAATCCTCCGCAGGGCAAACGGTCGTTCGCCCCCACAACTTCTCTACATCTGCTTTAGGTGGTGCAGGCTAAAGAGTTGGTTCTTATCAGTCCACACCTGAACAGGCTTAAACCCGGCTTTTATGGCCAAGAGCTGGAATTCCTCAATGGTGTACTTGTAAGAGTGCTCAGTGCGCAGGGTTTCGTCTTTATGAAAGGAAATCTCTGCATCGCCTAGGCGCACGGTCTGGTCACAGAGACTAGCGATCGCCATCTCGATCCGTCCTTTTGCCTCGTTGTAGCGCGCCCGATACTCAAACTGGCTTAGATCAAAGTTGGCTCCCAGCTCCCGGTTAATTCGCACCAGCACATTTAGGGCAAAAGCCGCCGAAACTCCGCAGGCATCGTCGTAGGCTGGTTCAAGAATAGCGGCGGACTTCTTTAGATCTACCCCCACAATGAGGTCGCCCAGCACCGCTACGGTCTTGAGAAATGCGACGGCTTCGGAGGGCTCCAGATTACCAATCGAGGAGCCAGGAAAGAAGCTGATGGTGGGCTGGTGGTGAAGCTCAGGAATAGTGGCGACGGGCAGCGGCTGAGTGTAGTCAGCGCAGACGGCAATCGTCTCCAGCTTCTCAAAATCTTGCCCCAGCGCTAGACAAGCCTCGTGCAGGTGCTGACGCGAAATATCAACCCCGACGTAGGTTGTCACCTGGGGAGCCGCGTTTAGTAAAATGCGAATTTTTTGGCTGCTGCCGCTGCCTAACTCGACCAGGGTGCGGTTGCCCAGGGCGGCTGCGATATCTTCAGCATTGGTCTTTAGAATCTCCATCTCCGTGCGGGTCAGGTAGTATTCCGGCAGCTGACAAATAGCGTCAAATAGCTCAGACCCCCGTTTGTCGTATAGAAACTTCGGCGAAATTGCTTTATGGGGCAGGTTTAAGCCCCGCAGCACTGCGCTACAAAAATCTTCCATCGGAGGATGAAAGTCGTACAGCTTGACAGGAAACGGCTGAGTTTGAAGAGGACTAGCAGACATTTAGAAAACCTTGAGTTCGGCGTAAAGAGGTATTGATAGCGACTGTGATAGATCCCCTACTGTCTACCCCCCGACGGAAGGAGACCGGGCCGCACGTCTATTTCTCTCTCCTCTAAGGAGAAAGCTAGGATAATCGCCAAGACAGCGCGCTACCGCGCCAGTCGTAGCCCGCTGAACTGCCAGCGAGCGCTAGGCGGAAAGAAGTTGCGATAGCTGGGGCGAATGTGCGCCGGTGGAGTTACGCAGGAGCCGCCTCGCAGCACCATCTGATTGCACATAAACTTGCCGTTGTATTCTCCCACTGCACCGGGGGCAGGGCGAAAGCCAGGGTAGGGCAGGTAGGCGCTCTGGGTCCACTCCCACACGTCGCCGTAGAGCTGACTTAAGCCAAAGCCTGAAGCGGGCTGGGGTTGGAGGCTATCGGCGGCTAGTAAATTCCCGTTTAGCGGCACCCCTGCTGCGGCAACTTCCCACTCGGCCTCGGTAGGTAGACGGTAGCCCCGCCACTGGGCAAAGGCATCGGCCTCAAAGTAGCTAAGATGGCACACCGGCTCTAGCGGGTTTACGGGTTTGAGTCCGCCTAAGGTAAACGTCCACCACCGCCCGTCGTGCTGTTCCCAGTACAAGGGGGCCTGCCAGCCTTCGCTCTGCACCATGGCCCAGCCTTCTGAAAGCCAGTGTGCGGCGGTCTGATAGCCTTTGTCAGCCACAAACTCCAAATATTCGCCATTGGTCACCAGGCGGCTGGCCACAGCAAAGTCTTGGAGATAGACCCTGTGGACAGGGCCTTCGTTGTCAAACGCAAAGCCTGATGCCTGATGCCCAACAGCATAAAGGCCGCCCGAAAAGTCTACAAATTCTGAAGTCGATGGTGCGGCACTCTCGCTGACGACACCATCTTGACGGTAGACAGGGCGCAGGGGGTTAAGCGATAGGTTGTACTTGAGGTCGGTGAGCAGCAGTTCTTGATGCTGCTGCTCGTGGTGCAGGCCGAGGAGGGTGAGTTC
>JBARUP010000180.1:0-1656 GCA_049645805.1 Nodosilinea sp. | reverse complement strand
GCTCATTGCTGGCTTTTTCTTTCTGGGTCAAATCTTGCTGCCCCTGGTGCTGGGCAGTTTGGGCCTGGGCGGGGCCGCGCTTAGCAGTCGAGGCCGAGCTATTTTTTCGCTGGTATACTACCTGCTGATGGCGGCAGGATCCTTGAGCGTGCTGTGGTGGTCTATTCGACCCTACCGCCCCATCCCCAAAGACATGTTTCGCCTCAAACCCTCTGGATCGGGTCTGCTGTGGGGGCTGGGCGGCTACTTTGTGGCTCTGCCGCTGATGTTCGGGGTAGCCCTACTCAACCAAAAAATTTGGCAGGGGCAGGGGGGCAGCAATCCGCTGCTGCAAACAGTACTTGAGGAGCAGGATGGCGTGGCCCTGCTGGTGTTCTTTATCACCGCTGCCGTAGCCGCTCCCCTATTTGAGGAAGTCTTGTTTCGCGGCTTTTTGCTGCCCTCGCTGACTCGCTATCTCTCGACGAGTGGGGCGATCGCCCTCAGCGCCTTTATTTTCGCGGCGGCTCACCTAAGCTTGTCGGAGGTGCTGCCCCTCACCTTGTTAGGAGCCGTGCTGGGGTTTGTGTACACGCGATCGCGAAACCTGCTGTCGCCCATGGTGCTTCACAGCGCCTGGAACAGCGCCACTATGCTGGGCCTGTTTATTCTGGGGGGATAAACCTTTTGCACCGGGCGCTATCATGGGTACCATGATTAGCCTCCTCCACCTGTCTGACATTCACATGGGCAGCGGGTTCGCCCACGGTCGCCTCAACCCCGATACCGGCCTCAATACACGGCTTGAAGACTTTATTGCCGCTCTTACCCGCTGCATTGACCGAGCTCTGGCCGAGTCGGTTGACTTAGTGCTGTTCGGCGGCGATGCCTTTCCCGACGCCACACCGCCGCCCCTGGTGCAGCAGGCCTTAGCAAGCCAGTTTTGTCGGCTGTCGGGGGCAGGTATCCCCGCCGTGCTGCTGGTGGGCAACCACGATCAGCACGCCCAGGGGCTGGGTGGAGCCAGCCTTTCTATCTACAGAACCCTGGGCGTGCCTGATGTGATGGTGGGCGATCGCCTCGAAACCCACCTAATCGCAACGGTTAGCGGTCAAGTACAGGTAGTCACTCTGCCCTGGCTGACCAAATCCACCCTACTTACCCGGCCCGAAACCGAGGGGCTATCCATGACCCAGGTGAATGAGCTGCTGCTCGAGCGTCTCCGGGTAGCGCTAGAGGGTGAAATTCGACGCCTCGACCCGGCTATTCCTGCCATCCTGCTGGCCCACGCTATGGTTGACACCGCCAGTTACGGAGCCGAGCGGTTTTTAGCCGCTGGAAGAGGGTTTACTATTCCTATGGCCATGCTGGCCCGCCCCTGCTTCGACTATGTTGCCCTGGGCCATGTGCATCGCTACCAGGTGCTCTGCGAGCAGCCCCTCATGATCTATCCCGGCAGTATCGAGCGAGTTGATTTCAGCGAAGAGGCCGAAGCCAAGGGCTACCTGCTGGTGCAGATAGAGAAAGGTCAGGCCCAGGCCGAGTTTTGCCCCCTACCCGTGCGGCCCTTCAAAACTATTGCCGCAGATCTGACCCAGGCTGATAACCCTCAGGCTCTGCTAGAGCAGACCATCGCCAAGACCGAGATTGCCGACGCTGTCGTGCGCTGCCTCTATA
>JBARUP010000179.1:0-6409 GCA_049645805.1 Nodosilinea sp. | reverse complement strand
TCTATGTAGCCTTCCGACAGCAAGTGGTGCCTCTGTTGCGGACCTATCCTTTCTTTCGCATTTGGCACGCCGGCTGCTCTACTGGGCAAGAAGTCTATTCTATGGCTATTCTGCTGCAGGAAGAGGGGCTTTATCCCCGCTGTCGAATTTATGCTACCGACGCCAACGAGAGAGTTTTGCAAACAGCAAAACAGGGAATTTACCCCTCCAAGCAAATGCAGGAATATACACACATGTATCTAAAGGCGGGCGGACAGCGCAGCTTTTCTGAATACTACACTGCCAGCTACGGCGACGTGATTCTACGCCCTTTTTTGAGCGAGAGAGTTGTTTTCGGAGAGCACAATTTAGTGACCGACGGCTCTTTTAACGAATTCAACGTCATCATCTGCCGAAACGTACTGATTTATTTTAATCAGGCGCTACAAAACCAGGTTCACGAGCTGTTTTACAACAGCTTGTGCAAATTCGGCATTCTTGGTCTGGGCAAGCAGGAAACTATTCGGTTTACAAAGTACGAAGCCGCCTATGATGATCTAGCAAGAGTCGAGAAACTCTACAGGAGACGGCGTTAGTGACCTATAAGATAGTAGCGATAGGTACCTCTTTGGGAGGATTGTCGGCCCTAAAGGCTTTGCTAGAATCTTTCCCGAGGGATTTCTCTGCTGCTGTGGCTATCGTTCAGCATCGCCATCGAGACTCTGATCAGGCACTTAGCACCTTCCTGCAACAATTTACGGTTTTGCCTGTGCACGAACTCGAAGATAAGGCACATATTCAGCCGGGCCACGTCTATTTTGCTCCTCCTGACTATCACTTGCTAGTAGAGTCTGGCTATTTCTCTCTATCAGTGGATGAACCCGTTAGCTACGCGCGTCCGTCTATTGACGTGCTGCTGGAGTCGGCCTCCGATGCCTACCAGGAGCGGGCCATTGGCGTTATCTTGACCGGGGCCAACAGCGATGGAGTGCAGGGTTTAGCGACGCTCAAGGCGCAGGGAGGGGTGACCATTGTGCAGGATCCAAACACTGCACAATGTCCAATTTTGCCCAACGCTGCGATCGCGGCTGTAGACGTCGATTGGGTATTACCGCTATCACAGATTACGTCTCGGCTCACTCATCTCTGTTACGAAACGGGAGTATAAGGTATGTCAACCGAGACTCCGGTTCACATTTTGATGGTGGATGATAAGCCTGAAAACTTGGTGGCGCTGGAGGCTATTCTAGGCGACCTAGAGGTCAGTCTCATTAAGTCAACCTCTGGAGAAGAGGCGCTGCGCTGCCTGCTTCAGGCAGACTTTGCGGTGATCTTGCTGGATGTACAAATGCCCAGAATGGACGGCTTTGAATTAGCAACTCTGATTCGTCAGCGTCCGCGACTGCAGGATACACCTATTATTTTCTTAACCGCCTTTACTAACAGCGATCAGTTTATGTTTAAGGGCTACGCTCTGGGTGCGGTTGACTACTTGATTAAACCCATAGCTCCCAAAGTTTTGCTCTCAAAGGTTGCCATCTTTATTGAGCTGTTTAAAAAGACTGAGGCGCTACGACAAAAAACGAAAGCGCTACAGCAGCAGGCGGTTCAGCTAGAGGCTATCAACACTCAGCTTCAGGCTAGTGAAGAGCGATTTCGGCTCCTCAGCACCTGCTCTCCGGTAGGGGTTTTTGTAACCAGTGCTGACGGTCTCTGCGTCTATACTAATCCTCGGTTTCAGATAATTTGTCAGGGCGAAGCAGAGCCTGCAATCGAGCCAGCTTCGCCTCAAAGCTGGCTCGACTCGGTCCATCCGGACGACATAGACGCAGCGCGCGAAACTTGGCAGGACTACCTAAAAAACGGGCAAGACTATGCCCAAGAGTTTCGACTCATACCTCAAGGAGACAGAACGCCCTGGGTTTCAGTTCGTTCGACCCGAATGATGACTGAGCAAAAGGCGTTTTTAGGCTACGTTAGCACCGTCGAAGATATTACTGAGCGTAAGCAGGCCGAGGCCGTCAATGCCCAGGTCATTCGTGAGCAGGCAGCGCGTCAGGAAGCGGAAACCGCCAACCGGATGAAAGATGACTTTATCGCTATCCTTTCTCATGAGTTACGCACACCGCTCAATTCCATACTTGGGTGGGCCAACCTACTGCAGTCGCGCAACTTAGATTCCCAAAAAGTTGAGTACGCGATTAGCACCATTGAGCGCAATGCCCTAGTTCAGAAGCAGCTAATCGAAGATATTTTAGATGTCTCGCGAATTGTGCGAGGTAAGCTACAGCTACACTACCAGCGGCTGGATTTGCTAGCCGTAGCCCAGGCGGCCCTGGAAACGGTAAGGCCTAGCGCCGCAGCCAAGGCAATTGCCTTGGCTACTAATTTTCACATTCACGATCGCCTAGAGGTGATGGGCGATGCTCTCCGTTTGCAGCAGGTGGTCTGGAATTTGTTAACTAACGCCGTGAAATTTACCCCTGAACAGGGGCAAGTTGATATTTGCGCCTCTGTCGTTACTGATCTACCCCAAGAAGTGCTGCTCGCCAACGCCTCTTGCCGAGATTCTCCCCCCGCTGCCGCCTACGCTCAGCTGCGAGTCAGCGATACCGGGCTTGGCATTAATGCCGACTTCTTGCCCCACATCTTCGATCGTTTTCGCCAGGCCGATAGCAGCATCACGCGCGCCCAGGGCGGGCTGGGGCTAGGACTAGCCATCGTCCACTATATGGTAGAACAGCACCAGGGGTGCGTTTGGGCTGAGAGCGCTGGCCTCAATCAGGGAGCCTCATTTACCGTTGCCCTGCCGCTGGTTCTGCAGCCTGCCTCTGTCGCTCCGCTATACCCCCCGAATGCTTCGCCCCTAGAGGTTTCGCTCCCAAGTCTGCCCACCCGTGCTCTTGGGGGTATGGCAATTTTGATTGTCGAAGATGACGCCGATACCCAAGACTTTTTGACCTTTCTCCTGGAGTCTCAGGGAGCAGTCGTTACGGCAACGGCCTCAGCTGAGGAAGGATTGAACTTTCTCAGCTCAATACAGCCCGCCGTCCTGCTGTGCGACATCAGCATGCCTGATATGGATGGCTATACTCTGATCGAGAAAATCAGAACGCAGCTGCCTGAGCCCCAGGCAAGGACTCCAGCGATCGCGCTTACCGCCCATGCTCGCCTTTCAGATCAAGCGCAGGCCCTATCCACCGGATTTCAAAGTCATCTTGCTAAGCCCGTCGAGGCTGAAGGATTAATTCACACCATCCTCCAAGTTACAGAGTGACAGCTTACTGACCAAGACGCCTGATCCTGATTTCTGCACCAAGGTAAAGAATTCTCTCAGTTTTCCATAACCGGTAGCTAAGTTAGCGACAATCATAAGCTGAGGGGTCTACCGGCCTGCGCGGCTCAGGGTGTTTCGGCAAACTCACGCTGACCACCGCCACCAAGGAGACTCACCCGATGAAACTGGCCTACTGGATGTATGCCGGCCCGGCGCACATTGGCACCCTGCGCATTGCTAGCTCGTTTAAAAACGTGCACGCGATCATGCACGCGCCGCTGGGGGATGACTATTTCAACGTTATGCGATCGATGCTGGAGCGGGAGCGCGACTTTACTCCCGTCACCGCCAGCATTGTCGATCGCACCGTGCTAGCGCGCGGATCTCAAGAAAAGGTGGTCGACAATATTGTTCGCAAAGACCAAGAAGAGCGCCCTGACCTGATTGTGCTCACCCCCACCTGCACCTCCAGCATTCTGCAAGAAGACCTGGCCAACTTTGTTCAGCGGGCCAGCCTCGACGCTAAGAGCGACGTGCTGCTGGCCGACGTCAATCACTACCGCGTGAACGAGCTTCAGGCTGCCGATCGCACTCTTCAGCAGATTGTGCAGTTCTACACGCAAAAAGCGCGCAAGCAGGGCACGCTGGCCGAGGGCAAAACCGAAAAACCCTCGGTGAATATTATCGGCCTGACCACCCTAGGGTTCCACAACAACCACGACTGTCGCGAGCTGCGCACCTTGATGGCTCAGCTTGGCATTGAGGTCAACCTAGTCATGCCTGAGGGGGCCAGCGTTCACGACATTCAGACCATGGGGCGAGCCTGGTTTAACCTGGTGCCTTACCGCGAGGTAGGGCCACTGACGGCAGACTACCTCAAGACCGAGCTGGGCATGCCCTGTGTTGACATCACCCCCATGGGCATAGTCGAAACAGCTCGCTGTATTCGCGCTATTCAGGCGGTGCTCAACGAGCAGGGGGCCGACGTCAACTACGATGGCTTCATCGACGAGCAGACCCGGTTTGTGTCGCAGGCGGCCTGGTTCTCACGCTCCATTGACTGCCAAAACCTAACTGGTAAGAAGGCCGTGGTATTTGGCGATAGCACCCACGCCGCCGCGATGACTAAGGTCTTGGCCCGCGAGATGGGTATTCACGTAGTGCTAGCGGGTACCTACTGCAAATACGATGCCGACTGGTTCACGGCTGAGGTAGGTGAGTACTGTGACGAAATCCTTGTCAGCGAAGACAACGGCGCGATCGGCGATCGTATTGCCCAGCTTGAGCCTGCCGCTATCTTCGGCACGCAAATGGAGCGCCACGTTGGCAAACGGCTTGATATTCCCTGCGGCGTAATTGCGGCCCCCATCCACATTCAAAACTTTCCGGTGGGGTATCGCCCGTTTATGGGCTACGAGGGGGCAAATCAAATCGTCGATCTGGTCTACAACTCCTTTACCCTGGGCATGGAAGACCACCTGCTCGAATTCTTTGGCGGTCACGATACCAAAGAAGTGCTGACTAAAACCATGTCCGCCGATGCTGCAACTGTCGACGCCAATTCAGGCTGGAGCAGCGATGGTCTAGCCGAGCTGAAAAAAATCCCTGGCTTTGTGCGCGGCAAAGTAAAGCGCAACACTGAGAAGTTTGCTCGTGAGCAGGGTATCGACAGCATTACCGCCGAGGTGATGTACGCCGCGAAAGAGGCAGTGGGGGCTTAGGAGCTTAGGTATATCGTAGGGGTGCAGCATGCTGCACCCCTACGATATACCTGTTAGACTAGCCACCCTCGCAGCCTACCCAGGTACCCTGATCTTCGTACACAAAGGGAGAGCCTGTTTCGCAGAGTACAGAAATAGCGCTTTGGGGACCAGGAATAGTGACCTGAGACACCGTGCCGCCCACAGGGCTAGGTACATCCGACAGCTCTGGCTCAGCGAGGGGAGACTCAAGCCCGACGGTGTCCCCCGGGTTGGGTACCTGACAGCCAACCCAGTCCACACCCGTGTCGCTGTAGGCAAAGGGCTCAAATCCTTCCTGGGCGCAGGCTACGAGGGCCGCGCTTTGGGGACCGGGCAGCCTGAGCTGCTTTACGGTGCCACCGTCGGGGCTTTCGACATCGCCAAAGAACACGTCAGTCGTAGCTGCAGAACCTTCGATCGCAGGGGTTCCGGTGCTGGGCGCGGCATTGAGATCCATTACGTCCACAGGCGTGGTGCAGCCTACAGCCCCGATGAGACAAAGCGCGGCGGCTATGCCTAGGCAGCTGCGGGCAGGAGTCGATTTAGTACCGGGTAGACAAAAAGCCATGGCAAGAATACCCGTTGAATGAAGATACTCTACTCAGATGTGTAGAGACAAGCGCCCTTATTTTACCTGGGTGACCCGCCAGCTCAGCTTTAGGTTAAGCCAGAAATTCCAGAAGGTGATAACGGCGATCGCCAATAAATTGGCTACATAGGCCCAGCGCTGAGCAAACACCACGTTGTAGATCACGTTCAGCACCAGTACGTTCAGCACTAGCCCCGCCAGGCACACTAAGTTGAACTTAAGAAAGCGCTTTAGCCGCGCCGACCAGCCCTTCTGCAGCATGCTGACGTCGGCAAAGGTCCAGGCATCATTCCAAACAAAATTGTTGATGATTGCCAGCTCAGCAGCGACAATTTTGCTCCGGGTCAGGGGTAGGCCTAGGGTACTGTGCAGCAGATAGAGGACGACCATATCAATCACTACGCCGCTCAACCCTACCAGGCCAAAACGCACAAACCGCTGCATCGGAAACCGCTGGTGTATCTGAGAGAAATGTCCCTCCAGCCGCAGCCGCAGCAGATGATGAATGTAGTCAATGTACTGTCGCCAGGTGACCTTGCTGACTCCTTCATGGCGCTCTTGAAACACATAGCCAACTTCGGCGATGGTCTCGATCGCCCCCCGGCCCAGCACCTCCAGCACAATTTTGTAGCCTTTAGGATTGAGGCGCGGCCCTGCGATCGCCTCTCGCCGCACCATAAAGTAGCCGCTCATGGGGTCGCTCACCCGGCCCACAACCTGGGGCAGCAGCAGTAGCCCTAGGGTCTGCGCCCCTCGCGACAGCACCCGCCGGACTAAGCTCCACTCGCTGACGCCGCCGCCCTCGACGTGACGACTGGCCAC
>JBARUP010000178.1:0-8140 GCA_049645805.1 Nodosilinea sp. | reverse complement strand
GTCTTAAGTATTCCTGACAGCCTCTACGGAGCCAACTATCTGTGGCAGATCTACACCCGCGCCAGGGCCGACTACAGCAGACGAGTGGCCGTACCCATCCTGTGGGATATGCAGATCCAAACTATCGGCAACGATGGAGTTGCGCCAGATCATTCAGATGCTGAACTCGGAGTTCAGCGCTTTTGCAGATCTTCTCGATCGCGACTTTTACCCCAAGGCATTGCGCCCTAAAATTGACGCTGTAACGAATGCCGTCTATCAGCCGATCAACAACGGCGTGTATCGCAGCGGCTTTGCCTCGTCGCAGGTGGCCTAATCAGCGCGGTGATAGAGCTATTTGAGTCGTTAGACCACCTAAGACAGCTCATGGGCGCGATCGAGCCCTCACTCCTCCATCACGGGTTTGACCCGATGAAAGTTGCGAAAGTCAATCGCTCGCCGCCCGTCTGCCGCCTGCCCCAGAATATCTAGGAACTGGTGGTGCCAAAGAATCTCTTCGGCAATGAAAGAATGGCGGGCGTGAATAGTCTGCGATAGCGTCTCATCCATGCCGGTCAAAATCACGATGATTTCGCTGCTGGTAGCCGCCAGGGAATCTGACGTTTCGCCGTAGAGGGGGCTTTGAGCGTCGATCGAGTGCATCGCCGTCCAGGTCAGGGCAAACAGCGGCGTTTGGGGGCGCACCAAGGGCAGGTCGTAGAAGCGGCGAAAAAACTCGCCCTCGGCAGTGGTTTCGTCGCGCACCAGGGTAACCCAAAGGCGGGCTTCGAGAATGCGGTTGCGACGCTGGTTAGCGCTGCGGAACATCAGCGTTGGTACGCCGTTGTAGGGGCCGACCACAGCACAGCGGCTGAATATAATACGGGCGGTGGGCAGCGAAAACCGGGCAAAGCACAGGCCCGTCGCCATCGCCACTAGCACCAGCCCCACGAAGGACTCTAGAACCACTAGCCAGTTGGCGTAATTAGTTTGGGAATACATAGCGCCATAGCCAATGGAGGCCATGGTCTGCACACTAAAAAAGAACGCATCTAAGAAAGAGCCAGGCTGAGCATTGGCTATGCTGCCCTCGCGGGCTAGGTAAGCTAGGGCAAAAGCTGCGTTGATCGCCATGTAAGACAGGGCCAACACCGCTACAAACGCTGGCCATGAGAGCTTTAGCAAATGATGGTAAAGGTCTTGCCAGGGCCAGCGTACCTCTCCCAGTCTGACCGTGGCTGGCTGTTCGCCGTCACGAGCGACAATGCGCTGGGTAGGGCGTCGCTTGGGCCTGAGTAGCATAGGGTTAGCTGGTTTACAGAGGTTGTCCTGGCAGGTACCACCATACTACTCAGCTTGCTCTGTCTAGATAGCCTTTGGGCTCAGACTAGCCTTCCACTAGATTGACTTCGATGGGTTGATGACACAGCTTTTGTAGGCTCCACCCACCTGTTTGGCTATGTTTTAGAAAGGTGGTGTAGAACGGTCTGCCTACCTCGATTATCTAGACCGTTCTGTCTATTGCCAATCTCTGCTCAGGCAAGTCTCACTTTCGCGACCGGTCAAAGAACTCTAAAATCGCTTGGGTAAATGCCTCTGGCTCGTCCTGCTGTACCCAGTGAGAAGCCCCCTCCAGGGCATAAAAGTGGGCGGTAGGAATTTCGCTGGCCAGCTGCCGACCGTCCTTCGCCTTCTGCCAGGGATCATCCATGCCCCAGAGAATCATTGTTGGGGCGGTGATATCGCCGTGGCGATCGACTAGGGCCATGGTCTGGTTGGCGTTGAGGGCAGCGGCGTTGCGAAGCAGACTAAGCTTGCCTTCTTCACTGGCCCAGGGAGCAATAATTCCGGCTCGAAACTCGGGGGTGAGTCGCATGGGATTGGTCAACCCTGCGGTCAGGCTTTCTTCTAGCGCTGCGACTAGGTCCTCCACTGTGCGCGGCTTCCAGCGCAGAGGGTGGCCAAAGTCGAGCATATCGTCGTCAAAGCGGTCGTAGCAGACCGAATTGGTGATTACCAACCGATTAACTCGATGCGCGTGCTCGATCGCCAAAATCAGCGCCACCGCACCGCCGGTATCGTGGCCTACCACATCCACTCGCTCTAGCCGCAGAGCTGCCAGCAGAGCAACAGCCATGCGGGCCTGGTCCTGAAACGAGCGATCGAAGCGATCGCGACGGTCCGACCAGCCATGGCCTAAAAAGTCGGGGGCCAGCACTCGGTAACCGGCCAGCACCAGGGGCGGAATGACAGCGTGATATAGGTAGCCCCAGGTTGGGATACCGTGCATGAGTAGCACCGTGCCCTGCTGTGCCGCTCCGGCATCGATATAGCGAATTGTGACGGGGATATGGGCGACATTCGGCAGCACAATCTCCTGCTGGGCCGCCCTGAAGTTTTGCCAAGTGGTCCAGCTAGTGGGTGAGGTCATGGTGTCGATCTATCTCTGAGCTGTTTTACCGCGAGGGCGTTCACAGCATCGGCATCGATCGTATCATCGCCGAGTCGGGGATGGCTAAAATGTCGCTCTACGATGCCAACCTGCCCAATCCCGAAGACCTGGCCAAGCAGCTCTTGGTTTTGATGCAGGGGCCACAGTGGTCGCCACGATGCACGGCTGCCCCAACGCGGTAGGTCAGGCTAAAACCGCTGCCGCCATTTTGATCAAGGCTGCTTCTGAGCAGTACTCACCTGATTAGCTAGGCTCCTAGGGTAAGACGAGCCTGGCTGGCCAAGGTCTTCAGGTCCTCAAGCTCAGGAGCTGACTGTTCTTCACTCTCTTTGCTCTGACTCAGCCACAGCAGGTACTCAATGTTGCCTGCTGGGCCTACCAGTGGCGACCAGGTTAGCCCCCGGTAGGCCCAGTCCAGAGATTGGGCAGCGGCGAGAACGGCGGCGATCGCATCGGCCTGATCGCCAGGGTCGCGGACGACGCCCTTCTTGCCCACGCGATCGCGCCCCACCTCAAACTGGGGTTTTACCAGCAGCACCGCTTCTCTGGGGGGCACCAGCAAGGCCCAAAAAGCGGGCAGCACCTTGATCAGCGAAATGAACGACACATCCATCACCCCTAAATCTGGCCGAGGATCGGCCTCACTATAGAGCTGGTCGGGGGTAAGGTGACGCAGGTTAGTGCGCTCGCGCAGAACTACGCGGGGATCCTGGCGTAGCGCCCAGGCCACCTGGCCGTAGCCTACGTCAATACCGTAGACTCGCTCGGCTCCCGCCTGCAGCAGGCAGTCGGTAAATCCGCCGGTAGAGATGCCGCCGTCGAGGGCAGTGCGTCCGGCGATCGCAATGGGGAACTCGCTCACTGCCTTAGCTAGCTTTTCGCCACCCCGCGAGACAAAGGGCGATCGCGCCTTGACCAGCAGCTCTGCGTCTGCCGCGATCGGGGTACCGGGCTTATCGACCACGGCCTGGTTAACCTGCACGTCCCCAGCTCGAATCAGTCGCTGAGCCTGCTGCCGCGACTCGCACAAACCCCGCTCCACCAGCAGGGCATCTAGGCGCTGTTTGGCCATTCCCAAATCTCCTAGGCGGCGGTGCGGGGGCTGAGGCCTCGGCGTCCAGCGATCTGCTCAAGCTGCTGTTTGACGAGATCCAGCCCGGCTTTGGTGCCCTGGCGATCGTAAAGTTCACTGGCTTTAAGCAGAGCCTGCACCGCCGGACCATCGGTACCCATGTTGGCGTAGGCTAGTCCACCATTGTGGAAAGCTTCGGCGCAGTTGGGTTCAGCCTCCATTACCGCCCTGAACTCGTCAATAGCATCGAGGTAGCGACCCTGAGCGAAGACGGCGCAGCCCGACTCAAACTGGGTTCGAGCATCGCCAGCGACGGGTGTAGAGAGATCCGCTATGGGAGCAGGAAAGAGAGCGCTATTGCCCAACGGACGGCGATAGGCCCACACCATAGATCCCATGCCAAAACCGAGAATTGTTAGCACTACAGATAGCCAAATCACCAATTCCACAGGGTTTGATCTCCGGTTGTGTGATCACGTGAACCAAGACATTCGGCCTCAGGCCGACAAAAAGACGATGTCACCGCCCCACCGCCCCTAAATTAGCAGGCAAACCTGCTGATTTAGCTGAAGCTACAAAACAGTACTTCTGCTGTCGTTCCCAAGCTCTATCACTATGCACTATGTTCTAAGCCGTTTTGCCATGCCCCTGTTAGTGACTAGCGGCATAGCTATCATTGACCACCAGCCAGCGCCGCCGAGCTAACCCTGTATCATGGAGTAGTTACATGTCGTTACATCTCTAGCTATGGTTGCTGAACTGGTTTCCCTTGCGCTGACGTCAATTGAAAAGCACACCTGGGTTTGGCAGGGTCACACCATTGCCTACACCGTTGCTGGAGAGGGCACACCCATCGTGCTGATTCACGGCTTTGGCGCATCGCTGGGTCACTGGCGCAAGAACATACCGGCTCTGGCGGCGGCGGGGCACCGGGTCTACGCGATCGATCTGCTAGGCTTTGGCGATTCTGATCAGCCCGAGATGGCCTACACACTCGAACTCTGGCAGGACCTGCTGGCCGATTTTTGGGCTGAGCTTATTGGCACCCCAGCTGTATTTGTGGGCAACTCTATCGGCGGGCTGCTAACCCTGATGATGCTGGCCCACCACCCTGGCAAAGCCCGAGCTGGAGCGGTGCTCAACTGCGCCGGGGGGCTTAGCCACCGCCCCGAGGAACTGCGCCCGCCGCTGAACTGGGTGATGGGGGCCTTTACCTGGCTCGTTAGCTCCCCCACCGTAGGGCCGATAGTCTTTAATCAAGTGCGCCGCAAGGGGCGCATTCGCAACTCGCTCAAGCAGGTCTACCGCGACCCTGCCGCTATTACTGACGAGCTAGTAGATATGATCTACGCCCCCGCCTGTAAGCCCACAGCCCAAAAGGTGTTTGCCGCGATTGTTACCGCACCGCCGGGGCCTAGGCCTGAGGAGCTGCTGCCCAAAATTACCCAGCCGCTGCTGGTACTCTGGGGCGAAAATGACCCTTGGACTCCCATTAAAGGAGCCGACGTTTATCGCCAGCTGGCTGAAGATGTAGCCCGCCCCCGTTTAGTTACCTTTCACAGCATTGCCAACGCCGGTCACTGTCCCCACGACGAGCGGCCTGAGGTGATCAATCCGATGCTGCTTGATTGGTTAGATACCCTGCCCCAGGGCAAAGGCTAAGCTAGCTGTCCCTCGCAATCAGTGGTTTGGGAATGCTGTTGTTTAGATGATTCCCTAGGTAAAAGGAGATTAATCGATGACGTCACGCCCCAAAACCGAAGCGGATTTTCAAGCGGCCCTGGGGGATATAGAACTTCTGTTCGACACGGTTCCCGACGCTGCTGAACTGATTGAATCTGAAGTGATTGACGCTCCTGGGGAAATCGCTGAAGCCGCCGGCAGGCCTAGGGAGAGGGTTGGAAACGAGGTGACCCCTGTCGAACCGTAGGTAACCTAGCTTGCGACGGTCAAAATTCCGTGAGCTTTGTCACCTAGGCTAGCCAATCTCCCCAGAGTGGGTTAAAACCCGATTAACCTCGCAAATTTGTTCTTAATTGCCATTGCTTATGTCTTCAGCCGCCCTTCAGGAGCAGCTCGATCGCTACTACCGCCAGATCAAAACCGTGATTTTGGCACGGCAGCATCCAGTTAGCGGCCTGCTGCCCGCCAGCACAGCGGTAAACGTGCACGGCGACTACACCGACGCCTGGGTGCGCGACAACGTTTACAGCATTCTGGCCGTGTGGGGGGTGGCTCTGGCCTACCGCCATTTAGATGACGACCAGGGCCGCACGGTAGAGCTAGAGCAAAGCGTCGTTAAGCTGATGCGGGGCCTCTTGCAGGCTATGCTGCGCCAGGCTGGCAAGGTCGAGCACTTCAAAGAACGGCAGGATCCTCTTACGGCGCTTCACGCTAAGTACGACACGGGCACAGGTCTACCGGTAGTGGGCGATGGCGAGTGGGGACATTTGCAAATTGACGCCACATCAATGTTCTTGCTCACCCTGGCTCAGATGACGGCCTCAGGGCTGCAAATCATCTTCAGCCAGGATGAAGTCAACTTTGTACAAAACCTGGTCTACTACATTGGCCGTGCCTATCGCACCCCCGACTACGGCATCTGGGAGCGAGGCAACAAGATCAACCACGGCAAGCCAGAGCTAAACGCCAGCTCCGTGGGCATGGCTAAGGCGGCTTTAGAAGCGCTGCGAGGCTTCAACCTGTTCGGCATGCGCGGCGGCCAGGCTTCGACCATCCACGTGCTTACCGATGAAATTGCCCGGGCGCGCATTACCCTAGAATCGCTGCTGCCCCGCGAATCAGGCTCTAAGGAAGTCGATGCGTCCTTGCTCAGCGTGGTGGGCTATCCTGCCTTTGCCATTGATGACGCGCAGCTAGCCCGTAAAACGCGGCAAAAGATTATCGACAAGCTGCAAGGGCCCTACGGCTGTAAGCGATTTTTGCGCGACGGTCACCAGACGGTAATAGAAGACACCACCCGGCTGCACTACGAGCCCGAAGAGCTGAAGCAGTTTGAGCACATTGAGTGCGAATGGCCGCTGTTTTTTGCCTATTTATGGTTGGATAGCCTGTTTGAGGGCGATCATGACCAAATTCTCTTTTACCAAGAGCGTTTGGCCGCCCTTGCCGTGGCGCGAGACGGTGTAGATCTGCTGCCCGAGCTGTATTACGTACCCGAAGCGAGTTTAGAGGCCGAGCGCGAGCAGCCGGGCGACCAGCTCCGTTTGCCCAACGACAACCTGCCCTTAGTGTGGGCGCAAAGCCTGTACCTGCTGGGGCAGCTCATTCAAGATAAGCTGATCGAACCCAGCGATATTGACCCTCTGGGCAGGCACCGCGCCCTGGGCGACCACCGCTACCCGGTGGTGCAGATAGCTCTACTGGCTGAAGACAAGGCTCTGCAGACAGAGCTGGCGACCTACGGCCTACCCACTCAAACCCTAGAAGACGTCGCCCCGGTGCAGGTGCTGCCGTCTATAGAGCTGTCGTCGATCTATGCCGAGATTGGTAAGAATGACAAGCTGGGCATTAGCGGTCGTCCGGTGCGGCGGCTGCGCAGTCTGACCACTTCCCGCCTGTTTCGCATCAAGGGCGAGTCGGTGGTAATTTTGCCGTCGTTCTTAGACCAGCAGCAGTTTTATCTCACCCTCGACTACCACTTCTTGGTGGCTCAAATGCGCAGCGAGCTAGCCTACATCTACGACCACTGGCGCGAGCCGGGTCGGCCCACCGTGACGCTGCTGCTGACCCACGCTATGTTTCAGCTAGGCCAAAAACCCATCTATGAGTCGCCTCTGATGGCGCTGATGCAGGAATTCATGGGCGACCGCTGTGATCACGTGCCGGTCAAAGTTGGCCCCCTGCACCAGCTCACTATGACCACTACCCTAGATCGGATCGACAACGTCAACAGCTATCAGCTGGGCAGCGCCTCCGTGGGCTATTCTCCCTTGTGGACAGCTTACCTGGGTTTTGAGCCAGGCCACGACGGCCCGCTGTCGCTGCTCGAAGAGTACACCCTGGAGAATGAGACCAATCTCGACCGTCTGCTGGTTCAGCTGCGGGAGTCTAACAACACCTACGAGCAGCTGGAGCTACTCAACACGCTCCAGCACCTGCACGGCAGCGACTTTGACACCGGCTTGGGTGACCTTGGTCATGGAGTTACCGTTCACGACTTGCTCAATGAGATCTATGCCAAAGCCAGCCAGCTAGAGCAGTGGGGAATTTTGCGCCGCACCGCCGGACTGCTGGGTAAAGCCGACATTACCCTTTCTGATGCGGTGACTGAGCTGCTGGTGCGCCAGAAGCAGATATCTGTGGGCAAGTCCTACAGTGAAGAATCGCTGATTAGCGAACCTATGGGCCACAGCGAAATTGTCGATAAAATTCGCACCCTCTGCGGCGACGACGTGCGCGACCACGTGCTGACCCAAGAGGTGTTGATCGATTTGAGTATTTTGATCAAAGCGGAGCCGTCGCTGTTTAAGGGATTGATGGCTCTGCGGGTGGGCTACCTGCTGCTGATGATTACTAGCGAGCTGGCCCGCGAGCGCAGCATTCCCCAAGACGAAGCCTACGGACAGCTGGTTGACCTTAGCCCCTTTGAGCTCAAGACCCGCCTACGCCAGGTG
>JBARUP010000177.1:0-6310 GCA_049645805.1 Nodosilinea sp. | reverse complement strand
AGGGTATCGCTAGCGCGCAATACGTCTGATCATTACTGGGGAGAATGCGCCAAAGGCTGTAGTTTACGATACAAAATGTGTCACTACCGCGTCTGTAACCTTAAGCGGCTCCGTGGTTAGGGTCGCTATATCGCCCTTGGTCACGGCTGGAATTCAGCAGTAGGGCAGTCGTGACCAAGGGCGATTACTAATTCAATGGGTGTAGACAACGACCCGGTGTCTTAGCGAATGGCACACGAAGAGCTTAGGCCACTTTTGATCAAGCAGGGCTGAGCTCCCAAAATGGTTCTCCTCGCTCACTATTTATCGCTAGAACAGGAGCTGTACGATGCCGGGTTGGAGGAAGTTCTCGGCTGTGTGGCGTTCCAGTCTTCTCGCAGCAGGCCGTAGAGGGCGATATCGCGGTACACACCCCACTTCAGCGTGTGCCGACGGCGGTAGCCCTCCTGCACTAGCCCCAGCTTTTCCATCACTCGCCCCGAGGCGGGGTTGTCGCCAAAGCGGGTGGCGTTGATGCGGTTTAGCCCCAGCTTGCCAAAGCCAAAGGCCACCAGCGCCGCCGCTGCTTCGGTAGCGTAGCCCTGGCCCCAGCGGGGGCGGCCAATCCAGTAGCCCAGCTCGGCTAGGTTGTAGCTGAGGTTGAGGCTTAGCCCCACCGAGCCGCAGAGGGTGCCGTCGGGCTGGGTGATGGCATACCCAACGCCCTTGTTGCCTGGCCAGATGGCCTGCTGCTGGCTAACCCAGGCTTCGGCATCTGCTTCGGCGTAGGGGTGTGGGAAGGAGAGGGTGTTTTCGGCGACAGCGCGATCGCCTGCCAGCTTCACGACCATAGGTACATCCGCTGGATCAAACGGTCGCAGCACCAGCCGCTGCGTGGAGAGAAAAGGCTGTTTGGAGGAGGGCATAGGTTTAGAGAAGGGCGGTTCTGCCTTTGCGTGACTTGTAGCAGAGACAATCTTGGGTGGGGCGGTTTCGACTGCGAACCCCTCCGGTAGGCACTCCCAAAGGGGTTCGCGTTGCCCTTTACCCCGGCCTTTAGAAGTCGAAATAGATGTACGGCAGCGTTTCCGCTGGGGCCAGCAGCCAGGCCAGCACGCTAAACAGGGGCACCAGCAGCAGCTTCACCGGCCAGCTCAGCTCTAGCCCGAAGCCGCGCCGCATCAGATACGACAGCCCCCTCAGCCCCATCACGCCCCCCAGCAGCAGCAGCAGCTGGACAAAACTAAAGCCCAGCGACTCTAGATAGACCAGCTGGCTGAACTGAGCATCTGAGGGGGTGCCCCAGGCGCGCTGTAGGGCTAGGGTAAACTGCTCAGGCTGGGGCAGCCGAAAGAAGAGCCAGCTAAAGAACACCAGCCCCTGGGTCAGCAGCCAGCCCAGGCCAATGCCCGGCAGCGTGGCCCAAAATAACCCAAGTCTCGGTGCTGCTTTGCCCCACGACTGGATCAGTCGGTGTGCCACCAGCCCTGCACCGTGCAGGGCACCCCAGATCACAAAGCCCCAGTTGTTGCCGTGCCAAACGCCCGCAATTAGCATGACTACCATCAGGTTGAGGCAGGTACGCCCCAGCCCCCGCCGCGACCCACCCAGGGGAAAGTAGAGGTAGTTGCGCAGCCAGTCACCCAGAGACATGTGCCAGCGCCGCCAAAAGTCGCCTAGGCTAGTGGTGAAGTAGGGAGCGTCAAAATTTTTGGGCAGATTGAGGCCCATCAGCAGAGCGCTACCCCGAGCAATATTGACGTAGGCGCTGAAGTCGAGGTAAAGCTGGAGGCCGTAGGCAAAGGTGGCTAGCCAGATATCAACGCTGCCCGCCCGCGCCAGGTTGTCAAAGCTGAGGTTGACTAGAATGGCGATGTGGTCGGCAATCAGCAGCTTTTTCATCGCCCCGTAGGCGATTAGCCACAGTCCCTCGACAGCAGTATCGAGCCCTGGTGGTTTTTGCTGCTCAACCTGGTCGATAAAGGGGTGAAAGCGGGTGATGGGGCCAGAGATGAGCTTGGGAAAGTACAGCTTGTAGGCGGCAAAATCAGAAAAATTTAGGGCCGCTGGAGATCCCCGATACACGTCTACCAGGTAGGCGATGCACTCAAAGACAAAAAAGCTCAGCCCCAGGGGCATGATGATGCGGGTCAGGGTATCGTCTGGGCCAGTGGGCAAGTCAATGCCCAGCCAGCGCAGCAGCCCCTCGGCGTACTTAAAGCCCGTCAGCAGCGCCACATTGATGACAATGCCCAGCCACAGCAGGCGGGTGCGTCGCCGGTTCCAGCCCCGTTCGGCCATCTGCCAGCGGGGGTTTGGAATGCGCCAGTCGAGGGGAGCAGCGATCGCATTGCCGACAAAGAACGTCACAATCAGCAGCGCCACTATGAGCAGCAGATACTGCACCTGAAGCGAGGCGTAGAAGACTAGGCTGGCTACCACCAGCAGCCATAGCCGCGCCTGAAGCGATTCCAGCGTCCAAAAAACGCCAACAACGCTGAACAAGAAGAGAGCATAGACCAGGGAAGGCAGGGTCATGGGGTGGCGGGGGCAGCAGGAGCGGCGGAGCGGGGCCAGGAAATCAGCGGATCTTGCCCCAGCTGGTTAGACACCTGATATGCGCCGTAGCGGTTTAGGTGGCTAGGGTCAGAAAAGTAGTCGTAGCGATCGGGCCAAAGTTGGGCAAAGTCGCGGAAGAGAAAGCCGGTTTCGGTGGTGGAGAGCGTCAGCATGTGCCGCAGGAACTTAGACTCGGCCTCGCGGCGGTAGTCGTCAAGGTACTCGTCGGTGAGGGGAGTGTTAATGAAGACGACCGGAATGCCCTGGGATTGGGTAAAGCTGAGCAGGCTGGCAAAGGCCTCTGCCTGCTGCCCCTCTAGGCGAAAGCTGTCGTAGTCACCGTCGTAGCGGCCTGAAACCTTGGCAAAATCTTGGTAGTAGGTGGCGGGGTTAAACCGCACGGCGAGGGCCAGAAAGCCGTCGTAGTCGATGCTGCTGCCTTCGGGCATGGCGGCGTCGAGGACTTCTTGGCTGGAACTGACAGGGCCGGTGGGGGTGACCGCAACCAGCCGCTGCTGGAACCAGCCCTTAAGTCGGTCGCGATCGGGGTATACGGCTGAGAGAGTAGCCACCTGACCACTCAGCCACTCGTCCATAGCAGCGTAGCTGTTGGGCAATGTGCCGCTGGGGTTGAGCAGACTGACTCCCTCAGAGACAGTCTCAGGGCTGGCCATTGCGGCCTCAGCCGCCTGCGATCGCCGACTGGCCACCTCGCGATAGCCCGCTGAGGCCGCAATGGCGTTATGGGTGGCATCAACTCGACCGCTGTTGAAGGCCCGTGCTCCGTCGGCCCAAATGATTAGCTTAGGCAGCTGGTCGGGCTCTAGCACCTGACGCAGCAATAGATCGACAACCTGAGCAGTGGCCCCGTTGATGCCGAAGTTAAAGACGCTGATATCGTTGTAGCCGAGGGTGGCTAGCTCGCTGCGCAGCGCCGCTGGGTCTACTCCGCGCAGGGCGCGCGAGCTGCCTACAACAATCACGTCGGGAGGACCAGACTGCTCTAGACGCTGGTAATACAGAGCCAGCTTTTCATTCATCTGCTGACTGTTAAAGCTGGGGAACGTCGCCTGATCGACTAGAGCATCAATGGCCACTATGGGCTGACTCGGGCTGGTGGTTAAAGCTGAGTCGCTATCACTGCTGCCGGTGAAGTCGCTGCTGACCCAGTCGCCGTCGCTTTGGTCACTGGGCCAGTCAAGCTGGGCCAGATCTTCGGCGAAGGGATCAGCGGGCTGGGCCGGGGTCTCTGGAGCGGTGACTTCTGCCCTGGCCTGCTGGGATGGAGGACTGATTACCTGGCCCAGCAGCCAGTCGATCTGAAGCGCTACCAGCACCCCCACCGCCGCCCAAACCACCGCAATCTTGAGCCCGTCAGCGTGGCCCATCTCGCTCAAAATGTCGGCGCTATCGCTGTCGGAAGTGGCGCTGGTTAGCAGCTGCGATCGCAGCAGCAGCTGGCGTCCCTGTTTCAGCAGGCCCTGCACCCACTGGCCCAGGGCTACCTCCTCGTCATCGGCTTCGAGCTGGGCCGGGGTAACAGGGCTGTCGGGGCGCACCAGCAGCTCGTTGACGTAGGCGTCGGAGGCGGTGAACTCGGGCGTAGCCTCGGGCACCAGACGGCGGCGGGCCAGAAAGTCGCTGCCGTAGCTCCAGGCGGGCTGCGACTGCCCCGATCGCCTGCCGTAAATGCGCACTCCCTCCAGCCCCACGGGGCTAAGGGCCGTCAAGTAGTCGGTAATGGGGGGTGCTACCAGGCGACGGCGGGGAGCCACGGGGCTATCGACCATAACGTGCAGCAGGCCATCGCGCTGTAGAAGCTGCACCCGCTGGCCACCCGTTGCCAGACGATCGTCGAGGCTGGGGTTAAGCAGGCGGGTGAGCAAAAAGGCGATCGCGGGCAGATCGCCCATTTGCCCTAGATACTCGGGGGTGTCGGCCAGGGCGCTGTGCTCGGCGGCGGGCAGGTCGAGGTAGTGCACCCAGGCCGGAGCCTCGCCTCCCCCATAGATCACCGCTCGGTGAATGCCCTGAGGAGCTAGATCGCCTAGGAGCGTCGACAAAGCCTCAACGATGGCCGACTGGTCTACCAGCGCCTCACCCGGCTGAGTATCGTGGTCGCCGTGGGGCGAGCAGATTAAGTGCAGAGTGCCGTTGGTGAGTTCGGCAGTCACCTCCAGATGCCAGCTTGCCACTGCTACCGATAGCAGCCGAGCGATCGCGTCGCTTTCACCCCAGCGGCCCCACTCCCGCAGCATTTCTTCGGGCGGGGTGAGATCAATGCGCAGGCTCCAGTCGGGCTTAGTTTCGCCCCGCACCTGTAGCAGCAGTACCGCATCTTTGAACTGGGTCAGCTGGAGCTGCCGCAGCCGCTCTGCGGTAGGACGAGCAATCAGCGATGGGTCAGGGCTATAGGTCGCTTCACAGAGAATCCACAGGCGCGAGATCGTGGTGTCGCCATCGTCGCTGGCCTCGGCGGTGTCGCCGTCGTTAAGGGCAATCGCCATGCGGTGCAGATGGGCGGTTCCAGGGATAGCCTTAATGCTCACCCACACGCCGACGTCTAGGCTGCTGAGGGTTTCACTTAAATACCAGGAAATCGCCTCCGGGTCGCCCTTGCGGGCCAGACTCAGGTTTGAGAGCACAATCGCGCTGCTGCCGCTCTCACCCCCCAACAGCGCTGGCTGGCCCTGGGTGTACTGCTCCAGCAGCGACTGAGTCGCCTTTATATCGGCCTCGTCCTGGGTTTCGAGCACTAGCTGCCCCAGGTGGCGCTCCAGCCGATTGAAATAGACAGGGGCTGTCCAAGCGGGGATGGGGTCGCCAGTGAGTCGACTGTAAACGTAGAGCTGATACACCTGAGGGTAGTGCTGCCGCACCAGCCCGTCACCGCCTTCGAGCAGTCGACGCACCAGCTTCAGCAGCAGCGTCGACTGTTCTAAGGCGGCTGGAGTTTCACACAACACGTGGAGAATGTTGCCCCTCAGCTTGATGTGTAGCTCAGCCTCGGGCAGCCCCATAGCCTCCTGGAGCCAGCTAAGCACGCTGGCCGCTGACGAACTAGGGCTATGGGTCGGGTGTAATAAAGACACAGGCATAGGCAGTCAGGGTAATAGCGAAAAGGCCGCGCTCCCAGGAGGTGGTTGCACCAGATGGCGCAGTCGGTTTAATTTATACCAACTCCAGCGCTAAGCAGCCGGTTTCTTTGGAAGCAATTTCTAAAAATGTGGTCAACTCGCTCAGACAGCAGCCAAATTGCCTCTCCTAGGCTAGAGGCTATCTAGCCGGGCTAAGGTCACTTATTTACTATATTAGAGATCGAAATTAGAGATCGAATATGCCAGCGGTGGTCCTTTGGCCATGGCGTCAGGAGCGCCTGTAGGCACTCAGGTATCCCCCCGGCATCCTTTCGGCAAGCGTAGCTTTAGTCCTCCTTACTCCCTGTCCTATGACTAGCTCTTCTGTCACCCCATCTCCTCGCCTGTCTGCCGAAGTCATGGTAGGTCTACTGGTGCCCCCAATACTGGTTGGCATTTTTGTCGCCCGCGCGCTGGCCGATGGTCTCACCCAGGCGGGGTTATCCAGCGAGCAGATCTTTGCTGGGGAACGACTTCCCAACCTGAACATACCGTCCGGTGATTCATCTCCGACGCCAGATTGACCTTTTGGCAGTCCTGGGCTCTGGCGGACACGCGGTGCAAAAAGTTTTAGCACCTAAATTAGGTGCTGTGTCGCTGTAACGTTTTTAATTTGTTTATCTACATAAACTTTA
>JBARUP010000176.1:0-3393 GCA_049645805.1 Nodosilinea sp. | reverse complement strand
GCGCCGCACCGTGACGCAGACGGAAGTGGGCAATACGGCTGCCTTCCTGTGCAGCGACCTGTCTACGGGCATGACCGGCCAAATTCTCTACGTCGACTCGGGCTACTGCATTATGGGTATGTAGTGTGGCCTGGCTAGAATAGAGCCAAGCAAAAGTGTATCGCTCCGATGACATCGACCTCTATTCTGCTGACCTTCGAGGATTACCTCGCCCAAACGGATGGGCGAGAGGGTCGCTATGAGTTAGTCAACGGAGCCCTGGTCGAAATGCCGCCGGAATCACCAGAAAACCTCGACATCGCCAAAGGCCTCATGTTCGCGCTAGCCCGCTACGTGCCCACGGCGCTGATCGCTTACAACACTGAGATCGAGGTGTCTGGGGGCCGTGCCACCTGCCGTCTGCCAGATTTAGTGGTGCACACAGAAGAGTCAAAGGCAGCAATTCAGGGAACAACTCGGGCCACAGTGACTCGCGACATGCCGCCGCCTGCTCTAGTCATAGAAGTAGTTTCCCCTGGCGAAAAGAACCGCATCCGTGACTACCGCTACAAGCATACTGAGTATGCTGCTCGGCGGATTAGTGAATATTGGATTGTTGACCCTCAGCAGCAGCAGGTTAGCGTTTGTCAGTGGGTTGAGGGCCGCTACGAAAACGTTGCCTTCACGGGAACACAGACTGTTTTATCTAGCGCTATTGCTGGCTTAGATCTCACCGCTCAGCAGATACTCACCCTACACTAGCAGGGCTGAATGAAACACTATGACAAGAGCAAGAGCACCGCTCAAGCCCAGACTGTGGACGGTGGTCGGTCTAGTGGCGGTAGGCGGGCTACTGCGGTTTTCGGTGGATTGGCGGCTGCTGGGGCGATCGCTCACCTACCCCAAAACACCGATCACCTCTGCCAGCTGGTACCAGCCCCAGCGGCTAGTTCCCGGTGCTGCTCCCCAGGCTCCGCCGCTGGCGGCTAGCGAAACCACAGAGATTCCCCCCGAGGCGCTGCAAATGGCGCTTGATTTTGCCGAGGCGCAGAACTCGGTGGCGCTGCTGGTTATGCACCGCGATCGCCTAGTGTTAGAGCAGTACTGGCAGGGTCACCGGGCCCAGGACCCGGTCAACTCGATGTCGATGGTGAAAACCCTGCTGGCGCTGCTAGTCGGCGTTGCGATCGACGAAGGGGCAATCGGCTCTATCGA
Organism: Nodosilinea sp.; assembly: GCA_049645805.1. Lineage (GTDB taxonomy): Bacteria > Cyanobacteriota > Cyanobacteriia > Phormidesmidales > Phormidesmidaceae > Nodosilinea. The sequence continues at coordinate 2,199 of JBARUP010000176.1, read as the reverse complement.
AGAGCCTGTAGATACTTACCTGCCCGAGTGGGCCAATGACTCCAGGGGCGACATTACCTTAGCCGACCTGCTCTATATGCAGTCGGGCCTGCGCAACGACGACCGCACCGATACTCTGCGCTCTGACCTAGTCAAGCTCTACGGCGGCTCCAATGTGCAGAAACTAGCCCTCGGCCTTCCTCTCCAGCGCCCACCCGGCGAGGCATTTGACTACAGCAACTTCAACTCCCAGCTGCTCAGCCTTGTGCTAGAGCGGGCCACGGATGAATCCTTTGGCGACTACCTCAGCAGCCGCCTGTGGCAGCCCCTGGGCGCGGGAGATGGCTTTCTCTGGCTCGATCGCCCCGGCGGCCAGGCTAAGCCCTTCTGCTGCTTTTTTGCCACGGCCCAAGACTGGGTGAGGCTGGGGCAAATGCTGCTGCACAACGGCGAGGCTGGCAACACTCAGGTAATTCCCCAGGCGTGGATTCAGCAAATGCTGGTGGAGTCGCCCCTTGAGCCAACCTTTGGGCTTCACGTTTGGATCAAGGCCCGCACTACCGACTATCCCCAGGTGAATTTAGCGTCATCGGCCCCCTTTGCTGCCGCCGACACGTTTTATCTAGACGGCCGCCATCACCAGCGGGTGTACGTGATTCCGTCTGAAGCGCTGGTGATTGTGCGCCTAGGCGAAGACCCCCCGGCCTGGAATGACGCAGTAATCGTTAACGCGATCGTTGAGGGGCTGCGGGGCGATGGTGAAAATTAGAGGCATGGCTGAGCGGGGACAAAAGGTTTGGCGTCTTTCTCTCTGGAGAGAAGGGTTAGAGACGAGGGCTAACCGCACATGCGGCTGGCGATGCTAAGTCTCCCTGGTCCACCATACGCAGCGGCGGCAGTTACTAATAATACCGACTACGGTCTTTCCCTGGGGGCCACAGCGGTAGGTAGTTAACCCTCGATTCTTGAGGGCAAATGGCATTTGCCCCTACGGGTTGGTCTTTGTGAAATCGGGAGTATGCGGTTCGGATTGGGTATAAGGAGCTAAGCAAAATTTTCCTGGGCACTCTTAAGTTCCTGTGTCACAATACCCATCGGAGAACCGTAAGACTAACAGGTGGCTAGTGCCGCCAGCGACAGAAGACCTGTCAACAATATCCACGACCTTAAGAAAACAAGGGTGTCCCCTATGTCTTCTACCGATTTTTCTGCCGCTCTTGCGGCTGACCAAGATATTTTTGCCGAGGAAGAAGCCATTGTTGAGCTGATTCCCGACACGGCCCTTTTGAGCAGCAACAGCGTGCTCAGCCTGCTGGAGGCCTTTGGCCCCAGCGTGGCTGAGCCGGTCGCTAACTTTGCTGATGCTTTGCCCGAGGCCTCTGGGGTGAGCGTGACCAGCGGCTTGTTTGACGCCAGCCTGCTGCTGGCCGACGGTACAGGCTTTGTCGGCAGCCTTGATGTGCCCGCTGCCCTACGAAACTATGCTGATTTAGCCGTGGCGTCTGAGGGTACTGCGACCCTGGCAAGCGGCATTTTAGAAGCGACTGTTACATCCGCTGGCCAAACCGCAGCGCTACCAGCCCTGGATCTCTCCACCGTAGCCAGCGCTCTAGCGCTTGACAGCATCAGCGCCATCGACGCCACGGTGCCCTTGACCAACGGCGCGTTTGCCCTCGATCTAGCCACGGTCCTAGGCCCTGTCAGCGGCACCGTCGATATCGCCGGGGGCGACCTCAACCTCGACTTGGTCACGCCCTTTGGGCAGCTAGTGGCGGACGTTGACTTTGCAGACGATGCGATTTTTCCCTTCTTGGCCCCGGTGCCTGGGTTTGGTACCGTCGATGGCGCAGTTGACTTCAACAGCGGCAGCATTCTGGCCTCTCTAGGCCCCTTTGGCAGTCTCGCTGTGCCGCTCTCGACGGTCAGCGGGTCGCTGACCCTGCTAGACGGAATAGCCAGCCTAGACGCCGCAGCACCCGTTGGCTTTGGCCTCAGCCTGCCGATAGACGCCGACTTTGAGATCGGCCCCTTGGCTAGCGAGTACATAGCCGAGTTCGTTCAAGATTTAGACGGCACTGGTACCCTAACCGACGGCATTCTCGAAGCGGTTGTTGAAAGCCCCCTAGGGCTGTTTGCGACCGTCTTTGATGTAGTGGCGTTTACTAATCAGGGGGCCGACTTCTTCGCGGGTGTTGACGGTGTTATTGAGGTGGGCATGGG
>JBARUP010000175.1:0-5412 GCA_049645805.1 Nodosilinea sp. | reverse complement strand
TCAAGCTTCTCGCTAGACGCCAGTGGTGCGTTTCGGCCAAGGCAGAGAGCTTTGCTCGATCGCAGGGTTGGCCTAAGGCCGAGAACACACCCTACCCATAATCAAGCGTTTTGAATCCTGGCGTGGTGGGCTGCGATTGACCTTCTACAGCGCGGCTAGTTGCCTCCTTCCCCGGCAGCCGGTGCCTCCAGCTGCTCAATCCGCTCTTGCAGCAGCCGCACCTGCCGCTGGTTCGATTGCAGCGAGTTGCCCAGGGTCTCTAGCTCCTCCGGCAGATCATCGCGCAGGGTTTGCAGCTGCTGCTGCTGCCGCTGGAGCTGGGCCTCGATCGCCTCTAGCTGCTCTGTTATAGCCGCTTCGGCCTCAGCCGCCTGGGCCGACTCTCGCTGCACCACTCGCTCCTGCACCATCTGGCGATAGGCAAACCATCCCACAATGCCAATGGTGGTCAATACGGCAATCACCAGACCGGCCACTAGGGTTTGCAGCAGTCCCCGCGTTTGGGCGACCTGCCCCCGCAGGGCATCAAGCTCAAGCTTGTGGGCCTGCTGCTGCTCCTGTAGGGTGGCGAGCGGGTCGTTCCCCGCAGGGCCGGGTGGGTTAGCGCTAGATTTAGAGGCTGGCGGTGGGTTCATATCACTGATCAAAACTGATGGAAGCTGCGGCTAGCGCTAATGCGCCTAGAGTGACATCGGTGAATCAACATATACGGTTGGTTCAGGAACCACAAACCTGAGGTTTTGAGCGGCCAGTTTTTGAGCGATCGCGGAGTTAGCCAGCTCCAGCAGGTGCTTGCGCAGCTCTAGGGAGTTTTTGCTGGGGCTGGTAATGAAAAAGAATACTCGGGCTCGAGTCGCCGGGTTAGCGGGGTCGTCGGTGGTGCCGTACTGCACTCGGGTACTGGTCTTGTCGAACCCCCACACCGAGCGGCTTTCCTGCTCAATGGTGCGCGTGACTAAAGCCTGCTCATTCAGCCGCAGCGATCTCGAAAAATCTAGGCACAGCATGGCCATAGTCTTCTTGCCTCGGCTGACGTTTTCGATGTTTTTTCCCGCCATGGTGGAGTTGGGCACAATCATCATCGTGTTCTGGGCCACAATGCGAATTTTGGTCGATCTCAGGCCAATCGCCTCTACTAAACCATACACATCTTCGCCGTAGGGGTTAAAGTTGACTCGGATGTATTCTCCCGAGACGTAGGGGCGATCGAGATACAGCTCTAGGGTGCCAAACAGTCGGCCCAGAGCCTGCTGAGCGGCAAAGGCGATCGCCACCCCGCTAATGCCAACGCTGGCCCCTAGAGCCACTAGGTTGACCCGCAAACCGACCGCAAAAATAACCAGCGACAGCAAAACAATCAGCACGTAGATCAGCGTTTCAAAGATCAGCACCACCTCACTGACCTCGCCAAACCAGCGATCGACTAGGCCAATCACGGAGCGATGGATAAACCGGCGGGCCACCCGAAGGGCAACCCAGGCCACGCTAGCGGACAGGGTGGAATAGACCAGCACCCCTAGAAAGTTGTAAAGCTCTTCGTACTTGATTAGCAGATTAAGGAAAATGGCAACAAAAAAAAATGACCCCGTTAGCGATAGAGAGTTTTGAAAGGGCTGAATCGACGTTTTGTAGACGGCCTCGTCGTCGACAATGCTGTATTTGCCTAGCAGCTTTAGCCCCAGGGTAATGAGCTTGAGCAGCCAGCGACCCACAAACGGAGACAGAATCACGACTAAAGAAAACAGCGCTAGTCTGGCCATCAGCTCCAAGACGTAGTGCAGTATTTCTTGGTCAATTTGCATTGAGGCCTGTTCCACGGTGTCCTAAACATTCATTGGCTGGTTAACATCGATCACGCTTTCCTGGATTTCGAAGCTGACATCAAAGGCTTGCAGCCGCTGCACGATATTGTCTCGCGCCATTTCTAGCAGCCCTTTGCGCAGCTCCATTGAAGATGCCGTGGCTCCCAAAATGAAGAAAATTATCTGAGCCTGAATATGAACCGGCCCGGCTGGGTGAACCAGGGTTTCAAACTTCACCTGGGTGAGCTGATGGTCGATGCCGAGGATATCGCGAGTGCTCTCCAGCAGCAGCTGCTCGATCAAGGCCTGTTCTTCGTTCGACATCGATCGCAAAAACGTCAGCGTCACCATCGAAATGACGCGCTGGGCGTTGGTCAAGTTCTCAATATTGACCTGGGCCAGGTTGCTGTTGGGCACCACCATCAGCGTATTTTTGCCCGACAGGCGCACCTTGGTCGATCGCCAGCCGATCGACTCTACCTTACCCAAGGTGCGATCGGGCAGATGAATGTGGTCGCCGACGGTGAAGGGGCGATCGATGTACAGCACGACGCTCCACAAAATCTGCTCCACAATTTTTTGGGAGCCAAAGGCGATCGCAAAGCCCCCTACCCCCAGGCTGGCAAACAGCCCCACCAGGTTGTACTGATGGGCCTGGGCAAAGCTGAAGACGATCACCAGCACGATCGCCGCTTTGCTGACAAACTGACCCAGCGTCAGCAGCTCGGTGTTGATTTGGTCTTCGTCTTGGAGGGTTGCGCCCAGCAGGTAGTTTTCAAACAGGGCAGAGAACAGCTTAAACCCCAGCAGGGTGGCGCTGACCGCCAGCATGAAGCTGAACAGCACCTCCACCAGGGCCAGCCAGGCGGGCAGAGGCTCGGTTAGCACCAGCAGATCCAGCACCGTAGCCGCCGCTACCACCGTCAGCCACACCCGGTAGGGGTACAAAATAGTCTGGGCAATGTGCCAAGCCCCGGCCCCGTCAAGCCGCTCCGCCGTCGGCTGGGTCAGCTTGAGCCATTTTCCCGGCGATAGCTTCCCCGGCGATAGTTTCTCCTGTGACATGGCCACTCCCCAAAGTACGGCTAGCAGCGCCGTTAGCCCCAGCAGCACGACCAGCAGGCCGACAACGACATCCGGCAGGTCAAACCCAAGGCCGATGGATTTCAGCAAACGCCTCATGGTGGTTTAACCCCTCGTGAGCACAAGGTCTTCTACAGTATGGCTTGCAGGCTTGTTTCGGGCGGGTGCCCTCGATTAAACGCACTCAGCTACAACTTAAGACAAGTTTGGCCGCACCCGAGGCGACGGTCTCCTGAGGAGTGAGTATCTTTCGCAGAGTCATCGTCAAAGCAGGTCTTCTAGAGCCGTCTGCAGCTCTGCCGTGAGCCGGGCTACCGCCTGTTTGCGGTTGGCCCGGTAGGCAGCCCAGCGATCGCTCACCGAGATCGGCTCTCCCACCGTCAGCACCGCCCGCAGCGGCCCCAGCCTGGGCCGAGGAAAGGGATTCTTGCCCTGAATGAGACAGACCGTGTCGCGCAAAATCATCACCGTTTCGGCAAAGCGCTCGGCGGAGGGTCGCTGCTTCACGTACTGCCCGGTGACGGCGACAAAGCTTTCTACCAGGCGCATGTGCCACATCCGCAGGCTGGCCTCTTCGGCTTCGCGATCGGCGAGCCCCCGCTCCACGCTGGAAAGGGGCCGCTCGGCAGCTAAATCCTGGCGAAAGATTCGCTCCCACCCGGCCTGCTCGATCCGGCGACAGCGATCGATCGGGCCACCCTTGGGCGGCAGTCGAAAGTAGGTTTCGGCTACCTGTAGAGCAGCGTCTCTTAGGGCCTGAAGGCGATCGCCTAGGCTAGGCGGTACGGTGTCCGTCTGGGATGGGGCGAGAGCCGTGCCGTAGACTCGGTTGTAGTACCCCTCCATTTGAGTGAGCAGATGTTCACCCAGGTGGTGCAGCCGCTGATACCGATGCTCCACGGCGTCTCCGGTGGCGTCGCCTGGGGCATAGTCGGTTTTCGCGGTGGTCAGATTATTCTCGTGCTCTAGGCGGTCGAGCCAGCGATCGAGTTCTTTCCAGGGGGGCGTGAGGTAGCAGTAGGAAATGCCCAAAGGCGCGATCGCGACCTGCTCGGTGCGGTTCTGGCTGTGCATATCTTCCACGCACCAAAAACCCATTTGGGCCACCCCAGGCTCTAGGGGACCAACAATTTCGGTGTGTCCGTTGTTGCCCCCCTCGGGGGCAGCGGCTAAAGGCAGCGGACCGTTTGCAAACAGGTGTCGCGCCGACCTCAGGCCCTGGCGATCGACTTTGCCTCGCTGAATCGGGGTCCCCCCGAGGCGGCTGTAGATCCACCCGACCCACTCGCCCGCCCAGAGCGGAATGCCGCGATCGTAGATGAAATGGCTGTGTACCGGACGCTTCAGCTCAATGCCTAGCTCCCGAGCGCGCTGGGGCACCGCGTACCACATGAGATGGGCCAAACAGAAAGAGTCGAGCGGGCTGGGATGACGAAAAGCCAGCAAAAATCGGGTTTCTTGAGCACCAAACGCTTGCAGCAGATGCACCAATCCATCGGCATTAACCACCTCTACCTGCCGAATCTGCTCGCGCCAGCGCATCCAGTAGGGCAGCACCAGGCGAACCATGGCCAGTACCTGAAGATCTAGCGCGGGAGGAATAAAGCCCAGGGGCGGCTGGGCGTGGGTAGAAGAAGTTACCACAGGCTCATGCAGGGTCAGATCCCCCTGATGATATAGCAGAGTCACGATTACGCCCTTTTCAGCCGTCCGGTTAATTGAAGCCACTCAGTGAATTCGCGGAGGAAGCGTGAAGTTTGTACAAGCAGTCCCGTGCCTAGGATTGTTTAACCTACGTAAACCCACTTTAATAGCAGCAGCCAGGCCCGATCGAGCCAAGCACTGAAATCGTCGCTTATGACTTATCTGTTCCTTAAGGAGCTTCTACAACGCCCCAGGTAAATAGCCTAGAGCACGGGTGTATAGACTAGGTTCATTTCAAAACCGCGCCAGAGCAGGGGCTAAGGCTCTGATGGCGGCGGTAGTGAATGGCCTTTCCTAGAGACGCATTTATTAAAAATCGACGGTTTGCTATGGTATCTTCGCAATTTTCTTCTACTAAACCAGGGCAGCGATCGCCCAATACGGCCCCCAAGAGCCCCGATCGCTCTACCCCGGCGGCTTCTCCTCCGTGGCTTCTAGACACGCTGTTCCGCAACCTTAGCTACGACCTAGAGCAGGTAGCAGATGTCATTGATCCTATCTTGACAGCCCAGAACCACTGCTACCACACCAGCTGGTACATCCAGGGCATTGTCTCTGCCGGGGGAGCCTTCATTAGCACCAACATCAACGCCGACCGCGCCATTCAGGTCACGCTGTGCAGCACCCGCTGGCTGCTGGGCCAGAGCGGCAGCTGCGCCGTAGCCGTGCCCCAGCCGGGTGTTGCCCACTGCCACGCGGCCCTTGACTTTGACCCCCTAAAGGGTTTTTTCATCACTGATCTAGGTACCGACGGTGGCACCTGGGTAAATGGTCACTGCCTGGTACCGGCCCAGCGCCACTACCTACAGGACGGTGACCTAGT
>JBARUP010000174.1:0-5100 GCA_049645805.1 Nodosilinea sp. | reverse complement strand
CCAGAATCGAGTGTGAGCGCTTATACTAGACGAAAAGATAATCTTACTTCTAAACTTCTAAAACTTATCGGGGATGATATTTAATTCAAATATTGTGCATTAAGACTAGATCCTGCGGGCGTCAACCATCGCCGCAGTGCATACTAAGGGCGGTTGCAGAAAGTCTGATGCTAGTCTTAATCCTTTTTGCTCAGCTGTAGCGAATATGTACTTCAGGTAGCGATACGAACTGAGGCTTACCTCTGCGTCTGTCGCTAGTGATCAGGGGTCAAATCGTCAAGCTGATTCTTTCTCAAATTGTAGGCTGGGCTATTTTCTGGATTTTTCTAGGGGAACCAGCTACACTCTATACCTTGCTTATATATGTGAACAGTCGTTTTTTATCTAGCTTGTGATAAGTAAGCCGTAATTCTCTTCTAGAGAGTTGCTTACGCGAGCAGCCCCAGCGTCTACACCGGTCTATAGGTAACTTGCTAAATTAATCACTTAATAACTTTCTATGGCTAATAAGTACGGCTTAAAGCGCCTGTCAATATTTGTAGACGGCAACAATATGTTCTACGCCCAGCAAAAAAATGGCTGGTTCTTCGACCCCAAGCGGGTGCTCGAATATTTTCTAAAGCTCGACGGTGGCGCTACCCTAGTTAATGCCTTCTGGTATACAGGACTCAAGGATCCTCAAGACCAGCGAGGCTTTCGCGACGCTCTCATTAGCTTAGGCTATACCGTCCGCACTAAAATTCTCAAAGAGTACTACGACGACAATTCTGGCCGATACTCCCAGAAGGCAAACCTTGACATAGAAATTGCGATCGACATGTTCAACACCGTCGATCAGTACGACGAGGTAGTTCTGTTTAGCGGTGACGGTGACTTTGAGCGGGCGATCGAACTGCTCCGCTCTAAAAATACCCACATCACCGTAGTTTCAACAGAAGGGATGATTGCCCGCGAGCTGCGCAACGCCACCGATCGCTACATCGACCTCAACAGCGTTCGTAGGCACATTGAAAAAGACTAGGGGCCATTGGCGCTTCGCTATGGAGCTGCTGCGGTAGGCCCGCCTGATGCATCAGGCTTGCAATCGCCTTGGGTAGGTGCCCGCTAACAGCTTAGTATAGCGATCGCCCGGCGCTGCTATACTAAGTGACTGTAAATATCCATTGCCGATGTGGCTCAGTGGTAGAGCACTCGATTCGTAATCGAGCGGTCGCGGGTTCAAATCCCGCCATCGGCTTAGACAAGACGACCTGCCGCTGGGGCTTCTCGCTGGTGTAGCAGAGCTTCCTTTGATCTATGTCCTCACTCTAAGCGGTGGGTATAACCAGCTTGTAGATAGCATTGGTAAATTTGATGGCGAGATAGATGGACAAGACTCTTCGTAACCCATGAAGGCCACCTACAAAAGCTTTTAGCTGTCTAGGACACGGTCTAATTTGGATTAGGTGAGCAGAGTCAACCTAGGGTGCGCTGTACCATGTCCACATAGCGCTGAAAGGTGCTTGCCAGACTGGCATACTGGGCCTTTAAAAGCTCCAGTTCATCCGCAGTTGATACACTCGCTTCTCGATCGCCACTCGGTAGGTAGCAGCTGATGGTTAAGGGTTTCTGCCAGCAGGCTAATCAGCAGGTGATGCACCTCTGTCCACGTTACAACTCCCCGTCCGAAAGGCCTCCGGGGGTTAACTTGGGCAGCAGTACGACCCACCAGTACCCTTGTCTGTCTTGTACTTTCTAAATTGAGGGCTGCTGTGTCAACCTCATGAACATTCCCACAGGTTCCAAATAACGATGAGTCAATCCACAGGACGCTATTTGATTAGTATCGAGAGCATCCCCAAGGTGACGCCCGTATCGATCGCTGCGGCTGCGGCAAAATCCTCGCCAGAGTTCCCGGCCTATTTCGTGGGCAGCACCGCCCCCAACAATGTCGAAGATGCCGTTAGTTCGGTTGCCGACCCAACTCCTGCGATCGCTGAAATTGCTCAGTTCCTCTGCGGCCAGGCCCAGCCAGAAATATTGTTCGCGGTTCACGGTTACAACACCGGCCTCGGCAATTTTGCCACTGACGAAAACCAGCGATCGCAGGGTGACGGCGTCAAAGGGTGGTATCAAGATATTCGCAACGACATCGTCCAAAACTACGACCAAAAGTCTAAAGGGCTGATGATGATTGGCTACCGCTGGCCCTCAGAGAAAATCAACGGGCACGGCAACGATACCCTCGAGAGCAAGCTGGGCTACGCCCGCCGCTCCCTGCCCGTCACCCTGAAGGTAATCGTAATTCTGGCGTTTGCGGTGCTGGTGGGGCTGATCTTAGCAGCGCTGTTCACGCCACTGCCCGGCACCGTCGCCTTTGGCATTGCAGGGGTTCTTCTTTTGCTAGTGGCGACGATTGCAGTTTCTATAGTGCTAACCCTTTTTCTGCTGCGGATTGTCGGCTACTTTCGCGACTCATACCGGGCCAACAATTTTGGAGTGCCAGACCTAGTCGAACTCATTCGCCAGCTCGACAAGGCCGTTGTCGATAGTGACCCTGCAACCGATTGGTCAAAGCGGCCCCGCATCAAGCTGTCGTTTATCGGCCACAGCATGGGTAGTTTTGTGGTCACCGACACGGTGCGCATTTTGTCGGATGTGTTTGACGACAGCTCGATTGGGCAGACCAGTCTGGGGGCCAACAAAGCCAAGCGCCCCTCGCCCAACATTGGTAATGTTTTTTCGCTGGGGCGGCTGGTGCTGGTAGCACCGGATATTCCAGCAGAAACGATTATTTCGAGCCGAGCCAACTTTCTCAGCTCGTCGCTGCGGCGGTTTGAAGAGACCTATCTATTTAGCAACGAGGGCGATATGGCCCTGAAGCTGGCCTCTACCGCCGCTAACTACGCCAGTTTTCCAGCCCGCACCCGCGAGGGCGGCTATCGCCTGGGGAATGTGGTGATCAGGTTGCCACACCCCAAGGCCCCTCCTGTCTACGGGATTGTTAACCTCGACTCCAGCACTGGCGATCTGCTGGATATGCAGCCGCGATCGCGAATTACCCTCGATTCTGCGCCCCAGAGCGTTGCTCCTACGGCTCAAGCTACTACCCTGGAAGCTTCAGGGGAAACCATGACGATGATGGTGTCGTCGTATTTGAAGTATTTGTACACCCTGCAACGCACCTCGCTGCGCGATCGCCAGCTAGATCTGCTCGACGCCAACCAAAAGCCGATTGCGGAGCTGTTTACCGTCTTCGATTGTACTGACTACCGCGAGGCGCTACCCGGTCATAGGCAAGTGGGTCTACTGAGCCACGCCCTAGGCAAGCGATCGCTAAATTTTATCGACTACGTCAGGCTCAGCATTGACTTTTTTCTCGGCAAAATCGACACCCACGGCGGCTATTTTGCCGAGGCTACTACCGGGGTGGAGCCAGCTAGACCCGAGGCTCGGCTAACGAAGCAGCTGATCTATGGTTTGGCCTGTCTGGGTTTTCAGCCGCTGCTAGCGGCGGTAGCAGATTGCCCTGATCTAGAGACTCAGCCGATCGAAGCCCGCAAGCAGGTTCTACAGCAGTTCTCAAGTCTGTGCCAGGGACATGGCATTCAAACACTGCTAGCAGCAGAGCGATACAATCAGGCCGTTCTCGGAATTGCAGAGCGCGATCGCACTGGTTACTAGAGATTATTGCAGTAGTCTGTCTAGTCCATCGAGAATCAGGTCAAGCCCAAACTCAAAGTCGTGAAGGCCGTCATAATCGCCCTGTATTACGTGCTGCGTGAGCTTGTTCATGTAGGGATATTGCTCAACAGGAATTTGCGGGAGGAAGCCTGCGGCCACGTCTGAATAATCTGCTGCTGCGAAGGGAAAGTTCAGTTCTTGAAGCGTAAACCCATAGATGTGGCTGTCAATGGCGTTCCACACGTGGTCGGCCATTTCAAATGAAAAGCCCGCTTCTTTTAGGCAGCCAAGCGTGGAATCTACGTAGCGCAGCATCGCTGGCCCCGCATTCACCCGTGAGACTAGGAGCATCGTAGCCCAGGGATGCCGCAACAGCACCCCATGGGCAGAAACTGCCCGCCGCCGCATGGCAGTCTTCCAATCAGCGCCGAGCTTGGGCACTTCTATTTCACTCACCACACGCTCGACAATGCCATCAATCAAATCGTCTCTGCTCGCAACGTGGTTGTACAGCGACATGGCCTTGACGTCCAGCGCTTGAGCTAGCTTTCGCATAGAGAGAGCCTCAAGACCGCCCTGATCAGCTAAATGAAGCGCTGTCTGCAATATCCGTTTCCTGCTTAGGGGAAGCCGTTCTGACTTTCTGGAGCTGGGTTCCTTGGCCATTCTTGGTTTTGTAGTCACGCTAGAGCTTTCAAAAAACTAAGCGTGTTTTGTCTAAAAAAGTACCTGCACCACAGACGCTGAACTCAGCACAATAGACTGTCATACCGAGATCGTGAGCGAGCCCTTAGTTGGAGCATCCTAAGGCTGGTTACAACGTTTTGTTGCTCATAGCTCATTGTTACATACGCTGTAAGCTTATGCTGAACTTACGCCGTAAGTTTAATAAGAGGTTGGCTCAATGAAAGCGATCGCTCAGGCTGAATATGGTTCGCCAGACGTGCTAAAGCTAACGGAGATAAACCGCCCGCTGGTTCAGGCTGATACTGTACTGGTGCGGGTCCGCGGGGCATCTATCAATGCGGGAGACTGGCATTTGATGAGGGGTAGTCCCCTTGTCGTTCGTCTGATGATGGGGGGACTTTTGAAGCCAAAAATCAGAGTGATTGGGTTTGATGTGGCGGGTACTGTAGAAGCCGTCGGCCGCAACGTTACCTGCTTTCAGGTGGGCGATGACGTTTTCGGAGATCTCTCGGAATGTGGGTTTGGTGCTTTTGCTGAGTATGCTCATGCTACAGAAGCAGCCCTAGCCCTGAAACCGAGCAATCTTACCTTTGAGGAAGCGGCAGCTGTTCCAGGCGCTGCGATGACCGCCCTACAGGCCCTGCGCGATATCGGCAACGTTCAGCCCGGTCAGCAGGTGCTGGTCAACGGTGCTTCGGGAGGTGTTGGCTCCTATGCTGTGCAAATTGCTAAAGCTTTTGGCGCGGAGGT
>JBARUP010000173.1:0-5239 GCA_049645805.1 Nodosilinea sp. | reverse complement strand
AATAGAGTTGATCATGACTCGGGTCAGCTCTTGGCGATGTCCCCGCTTTTTGCGGGTTTTCTTCTTGGGCTGCATCTTATAGACAATGATCTTGCGGCCCCGCAGATGGCTGACTACGCTGCCGACTACAGTCGCCCCTTCTACCACAGGCTGGCCGACTATAGATTCGCCGTCGGCATTTACGAACAGCACCCGCTCTAGGGTAACCTCATCGTCAACCTCTAGGCTTAGGCGATCCACATCGTAGAACCGACCTGGCTCCACGCGAAGCTGCTTACCGCCGGCTTCAACAATTGCGTACGTCATTTTTACCTCATAACCGCCGTACAGGTGCCAACTGACCCCAGCACTGGGGCTCCACGGATGGAGGCGTTAGCCTTAGGAACCTGGTCCGAGCGTGTAAGTACAGTCTTTTATTATTCCAACAGGGGTCCATCTATGTCAAGGGTTGAGAAAAACTAGTGGATTTTCATCCTGATGGCCTAGAGCCGGGTGTGGAAAAGAAAGTGGGAGTAGTGCCATGGGGGCGAGAGGATGGATGTTTGGCTTTTGGCGGCTCAGCTCATGTTCAGCGGCGCGGCACAATCGCCAGCGGGACTCAGCGCAGGTGGGACAAACGACGCGATCGCAGAGCTGCCGCCAGCTGTCCCCGATGAAACCCTACAGACAGCCCACAAAGACCTCAGGTCTGAGCGCATGGCGGCGGTAGCGCCAGCGACAGTCCAGCCAGCTCCGTCCATGGGAAGCACCGTCAATCGCTGGCCTAGTCCCAGCCAGGTTATCACGCCGAGCTATCGGGCTGCGCCTCCGCTGGATAACGCCTACCTTAAGCCTGTGACCGGCTCACAGCTCTACCAGTTTCGCACAGCTGCCCTGGCGGCTGGAGAAATCTACACTCAGGCGCAGCCTCAGCAGTATGTTAATCAGTGGCAGCGGGCATTTGCATCCCCTACCCACGACGATTGGCAAGAGCTGCTAACCGCAGAAGCTCTTGCAATGGCCCGCCGCCAGGGACAGGCCAGTTTGGCTGTGATGGTGGGCGACTCGCTGGCTCTGTGGCTACCTGTAGACCAGCTAGCCCCTGGGCAGCTCTGGCTGAACCAGAGCATTTCGGGCGAAACGACGGCTCACATGCTGCAGCGACTGCACTACTTTGCCAACACTCGCCCCGACACCGTCTACATCATGGCGGGCATCAACGATCTCAAAGCTGGTGTTCCCGAAGCCGAGGTGTTAGACAACCTGTATCAGATGATGACTCGTTTAAAACAGCAGCATCCCCAGGTACAGCTGGTGGTGTACTCTATTTTGCCAACGCGCCTTAGAGGGCTGTCGAGCGATCGCATCCAGCACGTCAACCAGCGTTTAGCCTCGCTCGCTAGCTATCACGACGCGACCTTTGTTGATCTACACACCGCTTTTAGTGATAGCCAGGGCCTGCTGAGGCCAGACCTGACTACCGATGGACTACACCTCAGCCCCCAAGGGTACAGTCTGTGGCAGGCATCCCTAGTCAGAGCTGACTAGTTGCACCGCGTGAGTCAAGCATGATCGCAGCCCTAAACCTTTGGGGCTGCGGAGCGCTACCTAGAGCTTGCTAGGGCAGAGCTTACTTCCTACAGTTTGTGCGCTAGGGCCGCGTCATAATAGGATCAGCTATTGCCCTTTGCCCGAGCGAACACCCGTGCCTAAGCGATCTGCCAAACCCAAGCTGGGACGACTGCAGCAACTTGACCCCAACAACTATTGGCAGACCCAGACTGATTTTCAGCAGTGGCTAGCGGAGCCCGAGACCTTAGAGCTGCTGGGCGAGGCTCTGGAACTTGAGCTAACGCTGGTGGAGGCTAGCACGTCATCGGCTGGCGACTACAGCCTGCTAGAGACTGACAACGAGACGGTGCTGCTAGCTGCTTATCTAGGTCGGCCTGAACCAACCGACTTAGGCAAGCTCCTAGCCTGGGCCGCAGACGCTGATGCCACACAGGTTGTGTGGGTAGCTCCCTCCTTTTCTGCAGAGGTTTCTTGCACCCTCACCTGGCTGGATCAGACTAGTCAGGTGACGCTTTTAGGCGTTGCGGTAGAACTGTGGAGCATAGGGAAAGCAGCTATGGCAGTCAACTTCATGCCTGCCTGCGGCGCTGTGGACAATAGCGAGGCTGATGCTGATGCTTTGGATGGGGAAGACCCCGACAGCGAAGATAGTGCCGAGCCCGGCGGCGAACCTGAGCCGGAACCTCTGACCAAGGTACAGCAGGAAAATCTAGACTTTTGGGGCGGCCTATGCGATCGCATGGATCGCCAGGGTAGCTTGGTCAAGCCCGGTTCGCCCTCGATAGAGTCCACCATGGGGTTTGCCATTGCCCGAGCCGGGTTTCGCCTTACCGCTATTCTCGATCGCGACCACAACAGTCTCTACACTGAGCTACTGCTCTCCGGCACTGACGCTCAGCCGCATTTTCACCTGCTGGCCCAGGAGCGCGAGACAATCGCCGACGATATTGGTCTACCGCTAATCTGGGATAGCGCTGACGATCAGAGCTGCATGGTGGCCAGCACGCTGGGCGAGGTGAACCTGGGCGATCGCGATCGCTGGGCTGACTACCAGGCCTGGTTTTGCGACTGCCTAGAGCGGTTCTACGAGGCGTTCTACGATCGCATCAAGCGACTCGATGCAAACAGCTATCAGCCCCTGCCCCACCAGCGAACGAGTGACCTCACCGATGCGCTGATCTTACCAGTACAGCCTCGAGGATAGGTGAAAGATGGACGCAGCGTCTGCGGGTGCTTGCCCTTGCGGCAGTGGACAGTTTGAGCGCTGCTGCCAGCCCTATTTGCTGGCTGAGGCATCAGCACCGACGGCACTGGCGCTAATGCGATCGCGCTACAGCGCTTTCCATCAGGGCAACATCGACTATCTTATTGCTACCCACCATCCGACCCAGCGGTACGCCGGGCAGCGGGCGGCCCTTGTGCAGAGCGTGGCCAACACTAGCTGGTTAGGTCTGAGGGTGCTGGCTACGCAGGCTGGGCAGCAAACTGATCGCCAAGGCGTAGTAGAATTCGTTGCCTACTACGAAGACCCAAAACCAGGGCAGATCCATGAGCGATCGCGGTTTAAGCGCCAAAAAGAGCGCTGGTTTTACGTTGACGGCGATACCCTGCCCCCGCTAGTCCCTACACGTAGCGGCCCCTGCTGGTGCGGCAGCGGCAAAAAATATAAAGCCTGCCACGGGCGCTGAGAGAACCTTGCTGAGAAAACTCCTATAGAATTACCGCAGACCTTGATTCTGCTCCGCCTCAGCAGCCCGTGTTCAGAATATCTAGATAGGGCACAGCCCCGTGCAGCGATGACAGACTCCACCACGCTACCGCCAGCTTTAGAGGTCGCGCTAACGCCAGAGGTACTCGAGCGAGTGCATGAGGGAGTCGCTATTTCTCAAAACCCTGTTGTGCGCCAGTGCATTAACACCGGCTTGATCGAGCTGAGCGCGATCGCGGCAGGTACCGCCGACCAGAGGGTGAGCGGCCGCCTTCGCCGCTGGGCCATGCGCCGCCTGATCAAGCTTTGCTTTCGGGTGCAGATTGAAAACCCTGAGCACATTCCTGCCCAGCCCAACATACTGACCGCCAACCACCTGAGCCACCTCGATCCATTCCTGCTGCTGGCTTTCTGCCCGCCCTATCCCTACTACTACATTCTGGGCGACGCCCGCACGCTGTACAACAAAGGGTGGAAGCGGCGGCTAATTGGCTGGGCTGGAGGCGTCATCCCGCTAGAGCGCTGGTGGAAGGAAGAAGTAGCCGTCATGGCTGCTGCTGCTAGCGGCCGCACCGATCTTGCGGCCCTAGCAGCCGAGATTCGAGAGCACGTGCCCAACGGCAGCTCCATTCAGCAGATGAGACAGATCGATAAAGCAGTGCAGTCGCTGCTGGTGCGGGGCGATGGCATCATGCTTTTTCCCGAAGGCCGACTGGGCCATCAAGAAGGGCAGATGCATCCGCTCAAGCGAGGGTCAGTGCTCTACGCGATGCGATCGGGAGTGCCTATTTACCCAGTCGCCATTGTTGGCACTAAAACCCTCTATTTTCGCAAGCAACTGACCCTGCGGTTTGGGCCACCCGTTCAAGTGCCCCACCAGCCCAGGCCTAAACGCGCCGCGATCGACGCTGCTCTGGCCGACTTAGAGCAAGCCTTTGAGGCTTTGCTACCGGTGGATTACAAAGAGCCCGAGGAGCCCAAGCTGCTCAACCACTGGCTTGACCATCTATTTTGGTAGCGCTAGAGGGCTGAAAAAAGCGGTTACCCTCAGGAGAATTTCTCCCAGACATTACGCCCATCTTGGCAAAAGCCCTTAACGAGATTTGAACTCGTGACCTCTCCCTTACCAAGGGAGTGCTCTACCACTGAGCTATAAGGGCAAAGTGTCGTGGTGGGCCGGGCTGGATTTGAACCAGCGTAGGCGTAGCCAGCGGATTTACAGTCCGCCCCCATTAACCACTCGGGCACCGACCCGCCCTATCCACGATTTATAATCCTAGCACGTAAGGTGAATTAGTTTTGGCCAATCTAAATAAAGTTCGGCTCGCAAAACTCTGGCTGAGATTATCGGACGGAGACTAGCCAGGCCAGGCCCCAGCCGGTCAAGATTCCTAGCCCGCCAAACCGCACGGCCTGCCAGAAGGTCTCTTGCAAATGTTGCCAGCTGACGACCCGGCTAGCCAGCTCCATTTCAAAGCTGTCGACGGATTCTTGCAGCCGAGCTACTTCCTGGGCCGACCGCTGCGCGTCGGCAGTGGGCACGTCTGTCTGGAGCTGCTGAAGCTGTATTAAGTTAATCACTCCAGTCTTTAGCTGGTGTAAGTGCACCTCCAGCCCCTCTAGCTGCTGCATAAGCTCAGCCAAAGACCGAGGATGATCTGCGGGGCCACCGCCGAGCGATCCCCTCTGGCTATGCTGATGTTGCCGATATCCTGGATTCATTAGTGCAATATATAGAGATAACAGGTCTGCCCGTAGCTTATTAGGTTGGGGTACGAGCCTCATCCAGGCCCAGGGGTGCGGCTGTGGAAAGACTATAGCCCCAGTCTGCTCTTGGTACACCTAGCTAACCCCCATCTGGTTTTTTAACTATGGCTTTTTCATTTGACCCAGCAGCGCCTCAATCCGCAACGCAGGCCGCCAAACCCGTTGATGAACTGACCGATCTAGAACTAGCACAACTACTGGCAGAGCGATTAG
>JBARUP010000172.1:0-11494 GCA_049645805.1 Nodosilinea sp. | reverse complement strand
CGTCACGACTCTTGCGCAGCTTGTACTGCATATGAATATCGGAGGTGGCAATAAAAGTGTGAATGCGCCCCTTCGCCGCCGGTTTGATCGCTTCTCCGGCCCGCTCAATGTCGCCCTTGGTAGCGCGGGCTAGACCACAGATGGTGGGGCCGTTTTCAGTGCCTACTTCCCGCGCGATCTTCTGCACCGCCTCAAAGTCGCCGGGGCTGGCAAAGGGAAACCCCGCTTCGATAATGTCTACTCCTAGCCGCGCCAGCTGTCGGGCAATGGTGAGCTTTTCTTCGACGTTGAGCGTGGCCCCCGGCGACTGTTCACCGTCCCGCAGGGTGGTATCGAAGATCAAAATGCGATCGGGGGGCAGGTTGCTCATGGTGGCTAATGTATCGGTTCTAACTATTCTATACGGCACATCGGACTCGCTACGACTTAGCCCCAGGTATTTTAAGCGATCGGTGACACAGTACAGCCTGACACAGAGCAAAATTAAGCTTTTGTGGAGTTGGTTCAACGCCTGGTCTAGAGTGGTTTGTCCCGGTGTTATTTCTAGAGTTACTGGTGGGTCATCTCTTACCTGAGCGATCGCCTCGTCGCTCATCATCTCTAGACTCATGCCAATTTAGTCGCCAGGGTTATTCTGCTCCTGAGTCCGCGATCGCTCGGTCAGCTGTAGCAGAATCGTCTCGTGCACCTGTCGGGTGATGGGGTAAAACCGAGCCAGCCCGAGCGCTATTAGCAAGAGCACCATGGGCACCGGGCCGATAAACACGCGAATGGCCATCAGTGCGGCGTCAGACTGTTGGGGTGCCTCGCTAACAAAGCCCGAGAACTGTAGCGCCAGGCTGACCAAAAACAGCCCTAGGGCGAGTCCCACCTTTTGCAGCAGGGTCATAAAGGCGTAGAAAACGCCCTCGCGCCGCTGGCCGGTTTTGAGCTCGTCCAGCTCGATCACGTCGGGCAGCATCGCCCAGGGCACTACGTAGGCGGTGGCTACCCCAAAGCTAATCACAACACACAGCAGGTATAGAAAGGCGACCTGGCCCGGCTGCACAAAAAACAGCGCAATCTGAGCAATAATCCAGACGCCAATGCCGATGTAAAATGCCTCCTGCTTGCCCAAGCGGCGGCTAAGCTGGTTGACAGCTACCATCATCAAAATGGCGGTGCCCTGCACCAGCAGCGCCGCTAAAAAGTATGAGTCAAGCCCCATCCAGAAGGTGGTGTAAAAGGGAATGATGCTGGCGGTCATCTGCAGGGCCAGCCAGGCAAACAGATAGATGCCGACGACAAACAAGAAGGCCCGGTTGGCAAAGACAACTTTGATCTGGGCCGCAAAGGAAAGGGGTACCTCGTCCGTGTCAGCGGGCTGGAGCGCGTTGCGCTGTACCGCATAGGGGTAGGTGCCCCACACGCACCACAGCAGCGGCAGCACCGAGAGCACCGAGCAGATGCCCCCCAGCACCAAGTACTGCTGGCGCAAATCGTCTATAGACTGGGTAATAACTAGACCCAGGCCGAGGGCGGCGATCGCGCCAAACAGCGACGAGCCCAGTCGAAAGGCGGTTAGCTCAGTGCGCTCGTCGTAGTCTTTAGTCAGCTCGGCGGTGAGGGTGGTGTAGGGCAGGTTTACCACCGTATAGAACACCTGAAACAGCAGCGAAATGACTACGTAGTACCAGAACTTGGCGGTATTGCTCTCCCACCCCGGCACCACCCAGTTCATGAAAAAGGTTACCCCAAAGGGAATCGCCCCCAGCAGAATCCAGGGATAGCGGCGACCCCAGCGGGTGCGGGTTTTGTCGCTTAAGTAGCCGATAAACGGATCGTTCACCGCGTCCCACACGCGCCCGATTGCCAGCACCGACCCCGCCGCTACCGGGCTCAGGCCCGCCGCCGTAGTCAAGAAAATTAGGTACGAGAAAGCCAGCAGGTTCGCCGTCATGCCGGGGCCAATATCTCCGGCTCCAAACGCTAGCTTGCCCCAGAGGGAAAACTTTTTGGGGGCAGGGCCGCTGGCGCTAGTGGGCGGAACATAGGAAGCCATAGGTCGGATATTTGATGAATAGGAGCATTAAAGGCAGCTGTAGGGGGGAAACCTTATTCAGGTTCAGACAAGTTCGGAGAAGTCGTGTCTATAGGGAACAAAGATCCCGGACTAAACCTGGTGTAGCACTTCAAACCGCGTCCTCAGTGTATTATTTCCCCATTGCAAAACGCCTTATGCTGGGTCCAGCTTAGGAACTTGTAGCGCTTCTCTAGACAAAGCCCTACAGGCAAGTAGAGGGCTGGGCAGGCGTAGAGCAGTTTATACGCCAGGACGAGCGCCTAGGAGGATGGCTATGGCTGATTTCCACGTGAGCTGGGACGACTACCACCGGGACATTGAGAAGCTGGCCGTTCAGATCTACGAGTCGGAGTGGGAGTTCAATCAGATTGTCTGCCTGGCCAAGGGGGGGCTGCGCATCGGCGACACCCTCTGTCGGCTGTTCGATGTGCCGCTGGCTATTTTGTCTACTGCTTCCTACGGCGGGGCCGACGGTCGCACGCGGGGGGCCATCACCTTTTCCCGCGATTTGAGCATGACAACTCCCAGCCTGGGCAGCCAGGTGCTAATTGTCGATGACCTAGTAGACTCGGGCTACAGCCTCAAAAAATCTATGGAGTGGCTGCACCACAAGTACGGCTTCTACATCGAAGATCTGCGCACGGCGGTGCTGTGGTACAAAGCTGACTCCATCATCAAGCCCGATTACCATGTGGTTTATCTACCCGACAACCCGTGGATTCACCAGCCCTTCGAGCGCTACGAAATAATGGCTCCAGCCGAGCTAGCGGCTAGTTATCAAACGAAGCCGGCTTCTTGATTGGGGCGATCTGGGCCGGAGTTGTTTGTGCTGGAGCCGCTTGGGCCGGAGTCACAGGTGCCTCGGGCGGCCCGTATAACCGCTGATAGCCCCAGTAGCCCGCCAGTAGAATCGCTAGGGTTAGGGACGTAATGCCCCCCGCCCGACACAGTCCTTGAATAGCTCGCGAGGCCCGCAGGGCGCTGAGATAGTCGCCGCGCCGATAGGCCTGGCGTAGGTTCATGGCATAGGCTAGAGCCGGAATGCCCAGGGGCGGAAAGATTACAAACGCCGTGAGCAGCACCCGATGCCATCGGGCTGGCGGACAGGGCTGTCCTTGGAACAGTTTGTAGCTGCCGCGCCACTCCACCACTGGCTGGTCCTGCACCCGACCCTCCAGCTCAAAGCTCTGCACATCTTCCAGCTGCCACTGGATGATCAGGGCGCGAATTTGATCGGGCAGCGTGAAATAGTTAATGCCTACCCCCACCGGGCGATGTACCTGAATTTGCAGACTGTTGTCCTGATGCTGAGCCACGACGGTAATCTGCCGCAGGCCTATCTCTGCTTGCAGGCGGTGGGAAAGGACGCGATCGCGATGAGCCTGGTGCAGATGATGCAGCTTCAGCCACGCCTGGTCAAGATTAAGATCGTTGCAGAGAGCCAGCTCCCAATCGCGGGCGGCGGCCAGGGGCTGGCCTAGCTGCTCGTAGGCGTGGCCCCGGTGTAGGTAGGCCTCAGCCAGATTGGGGTCGGCGGCAATGGCGGCATCCAAATCGGCCAGGGCAGCGGCGTAATTCTGCTGCCTAAAGTGCAGTAGCCCCCGGTTGTAGTGAATCAGCGCGTGGCTCGGCTGGTGCTTTAGCGCCTGCTGCCAGTCGTCTAGGGCTAGCTCGTCCTGCGTCTGCTGGCAGTAGAGCAAGCCTCGGTTGCCGTAGGCCCGCACGCTGGTAGGGTCGAGGGCAATCGCAGTGGTGAAGTGGTCAAAGGCCGCTGCTGTATTCCCCTGTTGCCAGTGCACCTTGCCCAGCTCAACATGAACGTCCCATGGGCAAGGATGGTGCTCTAAGGTCAGAAGTAAGACTGCTAGCGCTACATCGACGTTGCCCTTGCGGATCTGAGTTAACGCCTGGCGATAGCGGTAGCGAGCCTGCTGGCGTCGCAGCCAGAGGGTGGGGTAGAGTCCCATGGGTTTGAGAATTATTGAGCAGGAACAGCCATCTGGATCATTCCCGCAGAGCCGTGCTCTATCAGGATAGCGATCTGCACGACAGCAGAGCGAACCGGTTGCGAGGCTTTCGGCGCTGGGCTGATGTAGCAGCAGCCTTAGCCAGCCGTTTCTCTTGCAGCCGCTGTGAGGGCTATCGAAGCAATGGTCAGCGTCAGCCGCGCCTGCTCCAGGTCAGACAAGGAGTCCCAGTCAGCCGTCGGTATTGCCCGCAGGTTCAGCTCTAGGATCTCGCCACGTCCATCGCGCAGGGAGTAAGCCAAGGGGCGGGCGAGCACCGCCAGGTCATCAGCACTCCAGTCGGGTAAGAGGTCGTCTACGCACTGCACCAGCTGATCAATTAGGGGCTGGCTGCTGTGAGTCAGCGCAGCGGCAGCGGCAGCCAGATTTCGCAGCAGCTCAGCAGGGAGACGCTCCTGGAACTGCCGCAGCTGCCCCAGCACTGAGGCAGCTGCTGGCGAACTCTCTGCTGCCGACGTCTCACCAGCTTCAACCCCATCCATTTGGGCTGACATCTGGGACGATAGGGTTTGCCATCCCGCTGCGATCGCGGTGTCGAGATCGCCATCGGTTAGGGCGTCGAATTCGGCCTCTAGGCTAGCTAGGTAGCCCTCCGCCTCTGGAGCCAGCGGTTGCCAAGGGTAAACCGACTCAGGGGTGAGAATCGCGGCAAGCAGATCGCGTTCAGCGGCCATATCGGGCTCAGAAGCAGAATCAGGAGTATGGGATGGCTGAGTCATAGCGTTAGTTAGGGATGCACGAGACAGTAACAGTGTGTGATGACAGTGGATACACCGCGCCAGCAGAGGATTCCGTACGGTGTGGACAATTTTATGATGTCACTAGCAGGGTGGCGGCGATTTTGGGCTACCCTCTAGGGTTAGTTCCATCAGCTCTCCCTCAGGGCTGCCAAACCGAATTGCCGTACCCATTGTGAGCGGTACCTCAGCCCGGTGCACGTGGTGCCAAACCTGTCGATCGAAGTAGTAAGACCCGTAGCGCGACATATCACGGAGGTAGTAGCAGGTTTCCTGAACTCCATCGACAAACTGAGTGCGGCAAAAAATTTCGGCATGCTGGCCCGAAACCCAAGGTTCCAAAATTACCAGGTCATTGTCAGGCAGCCGCCCCACCCGTAGGTAGCCGTCATAGAGTCGCCAAAAGCGAGCTGGGCTGTCCAGGCAGCGCAGTACCGCCGCCTGCGGGGACTGTAGATCTTGCCCCGGTAGCTGGGTGACTGCCAGACCAACCTCGCGCAGCAGATGGCCCTCGAACTGAGGGTGCTGATAGAGCACCGGCAGCGTCCAGGCCGTGTGGTTGAAGCGGTAGGCTGTCAGCAAATGCTGTCGGGCCAGCGCCACCGCCTGAGCTACGGGCTGTCCCTCAGCTAGCCCTCGGGCCAGAACCTGAATAAAGCTCAGCGCCTCGTGGTCGGTAATAGAGTCGCGCATGGCCAACACGGCAGGCACACCGTGGTGCAGCAGCACCTCCGCCAGACTGCTGCGAGAGATCACTTGCTGCTGAAGCAGGTCGGGCTGGGCTCCCCAGCAGGTGTTGAACACTGCTAGGCGAATGCCGTTGTGGGCTAGGCCTTGGGCCAGCTCAGTACCGCTAAGACTAGCCCCCTGGCACAAAAACAGCAGGCCACCATCGGGGGCAGGCACCCCGTGGCCAGCATAGAAAAACACGTTGAAGTAGCCGGTTTCTAAAGCCTTTAGCAGGGTCTTTGCATCGGGCTCGACTAGGGTCTGCACCTGGCAGACCACCGGACTTGTGCCCTGGTAGGCCAGGCGAGAGGCGCTGAGCTCAAGCAGCTGCTTGAGGGCCTCGGCCTCCTGGGGCAGCTGCAAGATCCGCTTTGCTTCACCAGCGGCACCCGGATCATCCTGACCTAGCACCAGCAAAATGCGCAGAGAATTATCGAGTTCGGCCTCCTGTAGTGGTTCTACGGCGCTGGCGGTGCGACTAAACAACACCTGCGGCCCTAGCGACAGGGCTGGGCAACCTGGCTGGGGCTGCATAATTTCCCAGGGCAGGCTAATGAGTTCGGGAGGGCGCACCTCCAGCCGCAGCTTGAGCGAGCGATTTTGGCCAATCGCCATGCCCAGACTGCGCTCTAAGGTCTGACGAATAGGACCGTCAAACAGCCATTCCCAAAGGCTTACACCTAGGCCCTGCATCAGTCGCCCGGTCTTACCCTTTGTCTCTGCTGCCGGGGCTACCCGGTCGAGCAGATCATCAAGATGAAACCCTGGGACGTAGGCAGAAGGCACATGGGGCACCTGGGGCAGCCCTCGCAGCGAAAAAAACTGCTGCCAGCTCTCCCAAAGCTGGGCCATTTGGCTATCCCAGAGGCGATCGTGGTGAGCATATCCGCCGGGAAACGGACTCTCTAGCACCCAAATTGCATAGTGATTAGAGTCAACCTGAGTGAGGCGATCGATAGCAAGACAGAGGGTGAGAGCATCGGACGACGGCATAGGGCAGGCCGAAAGCAACAGGGCCAAACAATAGAAGGAGAGTAACTAGAAGTCATCTAGGACAGGCAGCGGCCCGACTGGGCTGGGCTAACTAGCTCTAAAAAGGCCGCCGCTCCATAGAGTTGACGAGTCTGCACCCAGCCCTCTTCCCCAGGAGTCAGGAGCTGCTGACTCAGGTCTGGAGCAGCAGACGGCGCGGGCTGAGCTGTCTCCTGGGGCTGCTGGTCTAGAGACGACCCAGAGGGAATAGAGCAAACCCGCAGCCTCACCCAGTCGACACTATCTGCTGTAGTTTGGCGACTGACGACTCTCAGCACGCTACCCGTTGCCACTGCCGATGTGGCAGATTCAGCATCTGACGATGACCCAGGCGATGACCCAGGCTGCGATCGCAACCGCAACAGACCGTCGCTTAGCTCATCGCTAAGGCTAGGCAGGGGAATGGTGGCCTGCCGTGACTGCCAGTACGACCCCACATTCACATCCACAGTAGCGGCCAAGGCGATCGCCGGCAGCGGCTGGCCGCTCAGGGCCGTAAGTGGCCATGTTTGCAGTGGCTGCAAGGCTATAGGGGCCGATGAACGACGCCCTAGGGTCAAACCCACCGCCCCCACAATTGCCAACCCCGCCGCTATACCGCCTAGAAATAGCCAGGCTTTGCCCGAACGAGCAGGAGTTGATCTCCCGTCGGTTGGTGAGGCTGGAGCCACAATCTGAGTAGGCGGCGGAGCAGCCTTTTGAGACAGAGGATAGGCATCATCGCCGTCTGCAACCGGTTCAGCCTGCCGCAGGGGACCGGGGGCTAGCGTGGGCAAGGAACTAGTCTGGGGGATAAACCGCATTAGCCCAACGGTGACGTTATCATGACCGTTGAGCCGGTTAGCCTGCTGAACTAGAGATTCAACGGCAGGGCCAAGCGGACCAGGGCTTTTGATGCAGGGCACAACTGAGTAGGGGGCTAGGGCTTCAACCCGGTCGTAGTCGCTCAGTCCGTCAGAGCAGAGCAGCAGCGCAGCCCTATCATCCAGCAGCAGGTGCTGCACTGTAGGGTAGAGAAAGTTCGAGTCGCTGATACCCAAAGCCTGAATTAAAGCTCCACCACTGGGCAGCTGTACTGCTTCAGAGTAAAGGGCGTAGCCCATCTGTGCCTCACGCGAGGCGACATCGTCATCAACAGTAATTTGGTAGCAGGTGCGGGGGCTGATCCGGTAGGCCCGGCTATCGCCCACGTGGGCGATAGAAACGTAGGGGAAATGAACCAGAGCGGCTACCACGGTCGTGCCCATGCGGGCCCGGGCCGATCGCTGCTCGTCGTTGTTGCGGGCAGCGATGGCATCATTGGCCAAGACAATTGCCTGCCGCAGGCGCTGGGCTACCACCGTTGGAGATAGATAGGGCGGCTGGGTCAGCGGCTCTATTTCCTGCTGCAGAAGCTTGATAGCCGTCTGGGAAGCCACATTACCCTGCTCGTGACCACCAATGCCATCACAGACCAGCAGCAGGGGCAGAGCGCCACTCTCTACCCGTCCGGTTAACCGCTGCTGGCGGGCATCGTCCTCAGGATAGCAGGCATCTTCATTGCGATCGCGGGTAGGTCCCTGGTCAGTACTTGCGGCCCAGTCTACTGTTACCAGCAGTCCTCGGCTCAGGGTCTGAATAGCTCCTTCTAGCTCGGCCAGTAGATCCTGGGCTGAGGCTAGCTGGCCGCCTTTGAGGGCCTTTACTAGCCATTGCAGATAGGGACGCACGGGTACCTGAGCAATTGCAGCTAAGTCGTACCACCGCTGGCCAAGCTGGGTCAGGGTAGGGATAGAGTCATCGTCAACTAGCGTTGTCAGCCGCAGCAGCGCTCCATCAGTCCGGAGATTGTCAAGCTGAAGCAGGGTTGTTGCCATCCGCTCGGTGGCCAGAAGAGGCCATAGAGTAGCTATCTGTCGCAGCCAGTTGAGCTGCTGCAGAGCCGAGCCCTGAGCCCAGACCTGAGCCAGGGTAGGCAGCAGCATTGCTTCTACCTGACCTAGCGAGGTTAGGTCCTCACTTTCTGCCCTGTCCTCGGCCGCTGCGTGGGCAATCTGAACGCTGATAGGTGCCATGTCGAGCAGCAGCACCGTTCCCGACAGCCCCGTTTGTTCAGGGCCCAAATAGGCATAGGGCCGCGGCATATGCTGAGCTAGAGAGAATAGCTTCAGATAGTTCAGCACCGGGGCCGGAATTTTCTCTAGGGTAGGAGTAGGATGATCAGGCCGAGTATCGAGCCAGATCTGAAGACTCCCAGAGGCGAACTTTGAGCTATCGCTCCACACCAAAAATCGGCCTGCGATCAGCGCACCGGAGCGGGCTGTCAGAGTATCACCAGTCGCCAGCAAGAAGCGATATAGCAAAGGAGTCTGACAGACTTTGCAGCAGCTGACAGGAGGGGTCGAAACCGACCGACAGGACGGATTAGGGCACTGGATCACGATCCTTTAAGGGCAGGTAAACAGCTTGTATTCCTTAAATGGTATTAACCCCAGAGTATCTAATCTTGACCAGAGTAGCTCAGAAACCCTCCTCGCAGTCCTCAAAAGCACTGCTACACAACCCCTGTCAGTCACACCTAGATCGACACAACCCGATTAGAATACGGCCCTAGCCCGCCGATTCTTCGGCTTCGACGCGGGGCAGACCCATGCTGTAGTTGAGGGCACGGCTTTTGAGGTTGTAGCTGATGGCTCCCTGCTGCAAGAGCTGTCGCACAAAATGCTCTAGGTCAGAGCCGATACGGCGCAGGTTGTAGTCGGTTAAATCTTCTCCAGCAGCGGCATCGACTAGGCGGTCGAATTCGGCATAAACGTCCTTGAGGGCGTCTTCAGACCAGTTGAACTCGTTGTCGGGATCGATGTCTAGGGTGAGTTTGTCGTCGCTGGGCACTAGTTCATTGTCGGCAACAGTGGCTGTGAAGATGTGAACATGACGGGTAGTTGATTTGAGCATCATAGCCAGGTCTTGCCCCTTCTATAGTCAGTTTAAGGTGGTCGTTTTAAGATGATTCTGCCCCAGACTGGCCTAGAACGGGACTGTTGTGATTGTATAGCAACTGCTTCCGGCAGTACCTAGAACAGATCTTTCTTGCCCCGCAGTCGAGCGAAGGTTTGAACATCCGACGTGCTATTGGTGGCCTGCTGAAGCGTAGCATCATCCCACCGCAAAAATGGATTAGTCTGCTTCTCAAGGCCGAGCTCGGCGGGTATTGTGGGCCGATTCTGGTGCCGCGCGGACTGAACCTGCTCTAGGCGATCGCGCAGAGCGTCATTAGTACTATCTACGGTGATAGCAAACTTGAGGTTGCTGAGGGTGTACTCATGGGCGCACCACACGCGAGTGGTGTCAGGCAGTCGCCTTAGCTTACCCAACGACTCGACCATTTGCCGGGGGGTGCCCTCAAATAGGCGACCACAGCCCCCAGCAAATAACGTATCGCCACAGAACAGCTCACCCCAGTCGGCGGCGGCGGCAGGGGCAAAGTAGTAGGCAATGTGAGCCCGAGTGTGGCCCGGCACAAAGAACACCTCGGCGGTGCGACGGCAAAACTGGACCCTCTCTCCCTCTTGCAAGAAATGCGTCTGCCCCGGGATTCGACTCCGATCTTCGGCACCACCATAGACGAGGGCCGCAGGAAACCGCTTCAGCAGCTGACGATTTCCACCAACGTGGTCGCTGTGGTGGTGGGTGTTGAAAATAGCAGTCAGCTCCGCGCCCAGGCTGTCTAAAGTCTGAAGCACCGGGGCAGCGTCGCCGGGATCCACTACTGCGGCCTGAGACCGAGCCGCATCATAAAGCACAAAAATATAGTTGTCGCGAAAGGCCGGCACCCGAATAATCTCCAGCGCGGGCTCTTTAGTTAACGCCATTTTTTCTGTTGTGTCCTTGTAAAGGTATGTTTTTAACCCTGCTTTAATACAGATTTACTAAATCTTCACCGATGGCCCAGCCGCACCCCTAAAAGATTGGGCATGCTTAAGGAAGATAAGAAATGTAGTGCTTGCTACAGCCTTATCTGCCCCTTCTGCACATCGCTCCCGCATCGAGAACCTCGCTATGGTGACATCTTTACCTCAGACTCCTGCTTCGACTATTCAAACCTTAGTGAGCACTGCCATGCAGCAGGGAACTCTAAGTAGCCGTGACTACCTCATTCTATCGACAGCCATGCTGAGCAACCCGACTCTAACCTCAGTCGACCGCCAGCAGATCAATCAAATATTTGACAACGTTCGTGGTGGGCAAGTGCGCCTAGTTGGCTAGTATCGCAGAGGTCGAGCGGTTGCTAACTCAGGCTCAGGGGGTTTCTGCGGCTGCGGCTTTTTGCGGCCACAACTCTTTGCTCATACAATTTAGAACAGCTATAGCAGCCTAGGGGCTGTGTCACGCCGCAGGGCCAATCAGGGGTTAACATCGGTGCGACAAAAACGCCCTCGCTATGGCGAAACCGTCGTTGAAGAAAACTATCGCCGTACTCGGCTGCACCTAATTCGCGGCGCGATCGCCCTAGGTGGTGTAGTTCTTCTAGGAGTGCTGTGGTATCGCCTAGTCGAGGGGTGGAGCTGGCTCGACGCCACCTACATGGCGGTCATTACCCTCTCGACTGTGGGCTTTGGCGAGATCAACCCGCTCAGCCAGCGGGGGCGGCTGTTTACCATTCTGCTAATCATGATGGGAGTAGGCGTAATTGCCTACATTCTCAATAGTCTCACAGAGGCCATTGTACAGGGACACTTTCAGGCCGGGTTCCGGTTACTCAAGCGGCGCAGGCTGATGGAATCATTGCGGGATCACTACATTATTTGCGGGTTTGGCCGCACCGGTCGCCAGGTGTCTACCGAGTTTTCTGCCGAAGCGATTCCGTTTGTGGTGGTTGACTCTAGAGATAGCGCCATTCAAGCGGCTCAGCAGCTTGGGTATAACAC
>JBARUP010000171.1:0-7390 GCA_049645805.1 Nodosilinea sp. | reverse complement strand
GTAGAGCGACTGGCAGCTTCTTTTATGTCCTATGGACGAAGGAAACTAAGACTCGAGCCACCTACGCTAAAGCCACATCAAACTAGGTTTGCGCTGCCCGTCATCGTTTGAGGCCTGTCTGGCTGATCATCTGCCGACTAGCCACCGCAGCCCCGTTACCAGGAGAGTATGAATATGGAAAACTCGATGA
This sequence comes from Nodosilinea sp., assembly GCA_049645805.1. Lineage (GTDB taxonomy): Bacteria > Cyanobacteriota > Cyanobacteriia > Phormidesmidales > Phormidesmidaceae > Nodosilinea. Next base: position 7,200 of record JBARUP010000171.1, on the reverse strand, counting down.
GTACCCAAACGCCGGATGACAAGCAGGCGGGTGATCTAGAACGCTGGGCCTCGATTGTAGGCGGTGGGGCAATGGTGCTGGCCGGCCTACAGCAGCGATCGCTCAGGGGCATTCTTACCGCTGTAGCTGGCGGGGGCTTAGTTTACCAAGGTACCCAGGGCAACAGCACCCTAAAGCAGGTAGAAGACGCTGTAGGACTAGATCACGCCATTCGGGTTGAAAAAACCGTTACTATCGCTCGCCCAGCCGCTGATCTGTACGCCTTTTGGCGCGACCTTAGCCGCCTGCCTACATTCATGCGCCACCTACAGTCTGTGCAGGTAATCGACGAGCGTCGCTCCCGCTGGGTAGCAAACGCGCCCCTGGGCCAAACCATCGAGTGGGATGCGGTGATTGTGAACGACGAGCCCGACCGCCTGATCGCCTGGACCTCAACCGATGACGCGCCAGTTGAAAACTCTGGTTTCGTGCGGTTCCGGCCTGCGGCTGGCGATCGCGGGACTGAGGTAAAGGTAGTGATGGAGTATCAGCCTCCCGGCGGTGTTTTAACAGCTGCGATCGCTAAGCTGTTTGGTGAAGAACCCGAGCAGCAAATCGGTGACGAGCTAAATCGGTTTAAGCAGCTTATGGAAGCGGGCGAAATCGCCACGATCGAGGGTCAGCCCCAGGGGGGCTGAGCGCCGCCGTCAAGTCCCTATTATTTTTGAGCAAATTCATGATCAACGTGTCCCGCTTTCGATCTCTCTACACCTCATTCCGCCACCAGTTCTCCAACCTGAGGCAACGGTTTACTTTGCTGGGTCAGGGCTGGCGATCGCTAGCGTTCTTCAGCAATACAGCTGTAGCGATGACTGCGCTGGTGCTGATGCTAGGGCTGGGTACTGCTGGAGCCTATGCCCAGCCCGCTCAAGCCGATAATCTCGACGCCAAGTCCTATCAGGGAGCCGTTCGTCAATCGCGCAATCCGCTCAGTGGCGAAAACTACCAGGGTGGAGTTGACCCCTCAGTAGTTGCTGAGCAAGGGAAAACCACGCTTGAGGATCAGCCTAAAGGACTAGTCGAAACCGTCAAGGAGATGGTGCAAGACGCTCTGCCTAACGGCGGCGACGAGCGGGGGGCCGGACAAACCGCCAGCCCCAGTGCTCAGCCTGACCCGACTCGCAATCCCACCCTAAAGCGCTACGAGAACGCCAACCAGTAGACTATCGCTACGTGCTGACTGGCCTACCTAAGTTCATCTACCCCGTTCACCAGGAGAACGATCAATGAAAGCTGTTTGCTGGCATGGTTCCCAAGATGTGAGGATCGATACTGTCCCTGATCCCAAAATTCTCAATCCCCACGACGCCATCCTCAAGGTGACCTCGACCGCCATCTGCGGCTCTGACCTACACCTCTACGATGGCTATATTCCCACCATGCAGGCGGGGGATATTCTGGGCCATGAGTTCATGGGCGAAGTGGTCGAAACCGGCCCTGAAGTAACCAATTTGAAGCAGGGCGATCGCGTCGTGGTGCCCTTTACGATCTCCTGCGGCAGCTGCTTCTTCTGCAATCGTGACCTGTGGTCGCTGTGCGATAACACCAATCCCAACGCCTGGATGGCCGAAAAATTCTACGGCCACTCGCCCTCGGGGCTGTTTGGCTACTCCCACCTGATGGGTGGCTATGCGGGTGGTCAAGCCGAGTACGTGCGGGTGCCCTTTGCTAACATTGGCCCTCTCAAAGTGCCCGACGGTTTGAGTGATGAGCAGGTGCTATTTCTTACCGATATTTTTCCTACGGGCTACATGGCCGCCGAGAACTGTGACATTCAGCCCGGTGAGGTCGTGGCGGTGTGGGGCTGTGGTCCAGTGGGGCAGTTTGCCATCCGCAGCGCCATGATGCTAGGGGCCGAGCGCATCATTGCTATCGATCGCGTGCCTGAGCGGTTAGCCCTGGCCACCGCTGCGGGGGCTGAAGTCATCAATTACGAAGAGATCGACGCTGGCGTTGCCCTAAAAGAAATGACCGGCGGTTTTGGCCCTGACTGCTGTATTGACGCGGTCGGCATGGAGGCCCACGGCACAGGCGTGATGGCCTTGTACGACACCGTTAAGCAGGCGGTGCGGATGGAAACCGGGCGCGCCGAGGTGCTGCGGCAGGCGATTGCGGCCTGTCGCAAGGGCGGCAAAGTGTCGGTTCCTGGCGTCTACGGCGGCTTTATTGACAAAATGCCAATGGGTGCATTTGTCAACAAAGGCTTAACGATGCGATCGGGCCAGACCCATGTGCACAAGTACCTCAGGCCCTTGCTGGAGAGGATTCAGCAGGGCGACATCGACCCAACGTTTTTGATCACCCATCGCCTACCGCTAGAGGATGCTCCCCGCGCCTACAAGATCTTTCGTGACAAGGAAGAGAACTGCATCAAGGTAGTACTCAAGCCGTTTGAAACCGATGAACTGGCTACAACGACAGCTTGATACACGGCTTGATGCGTTTTTTGACAACAAGTGCGCTACCGAGATAGTGCACTCGTTGCTAGCGCTAAACCTCAAATCAGCGTTAAGTATCAAACTGACACTGACTGGCTTTGGTCCTCTGCGGCAGGGGTTGCGTAGGCAATTTGCCGAAGAATCTCAGCGATCGCACCGGAGTCTTCTAAAGGCATCAGATGACCCAAGCCCTTAAGCTTAACTAGCTGAGCCTGGGGAATCTGGCCCAGCACATCCTGCTGAATGGTATCAAGAGAAATAACCGGATCGTCCTCGGAGGCTATGACGGTAACCGGACACGTCACGTCGTCGAGGCGATCGGCGATCGAGTGGTTCATGCCTTCTAGCAGCCACCACCGCCAGGCTGAGCTGGCTGCTTCTACATGGGTTTGAATGGCGGTAGATCGCTGCGGCTCAGGCAGGGGTTGATAAGCAGCGCTATCGACAGTGGTGGCGGCGCTGTCGCGGCTGGGATGGTTTTGCAGCAGCCGCTGTCGTTCGTCCTCAGGCATCGGCTCTTTGGTTGGCGGGGAAGGGGCAACCAGCACTACCTGCTGAAGCGATTGTGCTGGTGAGCTACTGGCTACCTGGAGCGCAACCTTGCCACCCATCGAGTGCCCGATTAAGACAAACTGCTTGATCTCTAAAGCGGCTAAGGCTTCTAAGACAAAAGTGCTGTAGGTCGCTAAGGAAGGCTTAGGCAAAGGCATCTGGCGGCCAAACCCAGGCAAGTCGAGGGCTACACAGCGAAACTCAGACTGGAGTTCCTCAATCACCCACTGCCAACTGGCAGCGGCACCGCTGAAATAGTGTAAGAACACCAGGGTTGGCGCTCCGATACCCTGATCGATGTATGGGCGCTTGTCTGCCGCAGGGTCTTTCATGGTGCAAAAATTAAGGAGTACTATGCTGTACCTTAGCGGCGGCGATCGCCTTCTGTCTCTATCTTTCTGGAGACAGAAGTCTTTGGGTGTAGAAAATGTCATAGTATTGAAGCAATTTCGCCGCGAACCCATGGCCGATACCTATACCCTCGGTGTTGAGGAAGAATATCAGCTCGTTGACCCCGGCACTCGTGAGCTCTGCGGTCGGGCTGGACGAGTCTTAGCGGCTACCGGAGATCAGGGCGATCGCGTGCAGCCAGAGCTACACCGATGTCAAATTGAAATCGCTACCAGCGTGTGTAAATCGCTAGGCGAAGTGCGCGAAGAGCTAGTGCGATCGCGCCAGGTTGTCTTTGACGCTGCCGCCGAGCAGAAGGTGGCGGTAGTGGCGGCAGGCACTCATCCCTTCTCCCCGTGGCAAGAGCAGACCCTGACCGACAAGGCTCGGTACCGGCGTCTAGCCCAGGACATGAAGCAGGTGATTCGAGAGCTAATCATCTTTGGCTGTCATGTCCACGTCGGCCTCAACGGCGATCAGTTTAGGAGCGAGCCAGAGCTCGCCCTAGAAGTCGTCAACCGCTGTCGTCTGTGGCTGGCTCCCCTGCTGGCGCTGACCGCTAACTCACCCTTTTGGGAAGGCAAGGACACGGGCTACGACAGCTTTCGCACTGAGCTATGGTGCCGCCTACCAACCGCAGGGCCACCCCCTTACTTTACCGATTATCCCGAGTACGATGCGTTTCTGCAGGCCCTGATTCAGACCAACGTCATTCAAGACGCCACTACGGTGTACTGGGATATTCGCCTATCGGAGAATTTTCCTACCATAGAGTTTCGCATCACCGATGTTTGTCTAACTATTGACGAAGCCGTCATGCTGGCAGGGCTGATCAAAGCCCTAGTGCGCACCTGCCGCGACGAGGCGATCGCCTCTCACCCCTACGATCCCATCAAATCAGAGCTGCTTAAAGCGGCTCACTGGACCGCTGCCCGCTATGGCCTATCAGGCGATTTGATTGACCTGCAGCAACAGCAGGCCATATCGGCAAAAGACGGCATTCAGCAGCTAATGACCTACCTTAAGCCAGCTTTAGAAGCGGAAGGGGATTGGGATACCGTAAATGGCATAGTACAAAATCTCTTGGCCGAGGGTAACTCAGCCAGCCGCCAGCGCCAGTGGTACAAGGAAAGCGGTACCTGGGAAGGAGTAGTAGACCGACTAATTGAACAAACCGCCAAAGGGCTGTCTACATAGTTTTAGGCAGTGCGCTCAAGTGCTGCCCCCTGTTGTCCTAACTCCTTTCGAGCAAACGGGGCCGCGCAATACCGTAGCCCTGGGCATAGTCTACCCCCAAAAGTTTTAGGCGATCTAGGGTTTCTGCATTTTCTACAAATTCAGCGATTGTCTGGAGACCAATGACCTGACTCACCTGATGGATTGCGGCTACAACAGCTGCATCAACCGGGTCATTCGTCATATCTTTCACAAAGCCGCCGTCAATCTTGACATAGTCGAGGGGCAGGTTTTTGAGGTATCCAAACGACGACATACCGCTGCCGAAGTCATCAAGAGCAAAGCAGCACCCCAAACTGCGCAGCTCTGCCATAAGTTGAGCCGCCTTGCTGAGGTTTAAGATAGCGACAGTTTCAGTAATTTCAAAACAAATAGTCTGGGGTGGAATGCGATGTAGAGTGAGCTGTTCTTTGACAAAGTCCACAAACCGATCGTCATTGATGCTAGCCCCAGAGAGATTGATGGCATAGAGGTATCCGGTCAGCTTTCCCTGAGACTCTTCCCAGTGACGGCGACAGCGATCGCCTTGGGTAATAAACACGTTCTGGATCACCCAGCGATCAATTAGGTGCATCAGGTTATAGCGTTCTGCAGCGGGAAGAAACGCGCCCGGTGGCACCAGATGCCCTGCTTCATCTTTTAGCCGAATGAGTACTTCGCAGTGCTCAGCCTCTTCTCCAGCGTTAGCCACTGAGACAATCGACTGATAATACAGACAGAACTGATCGCCTTCTAGAGCCTGTGTCAACCGATTGACCCACTGCAGCTGTCCTCGCTGCTGCTGAAGTTCTGCGTCATCTGGCTTGTAAAGATACGACCGATTCCGCCCCTGTCGTTTGGCCTCATAGCAGGCCGTATCGGCACAGCCCATGACACTGATGCTGTCGTGACAGTCGGCATCAATGAGCACCACACCAACGCTAATTCCTATGCCAAACGTCTTTCCTTCACAGGTGAATCGAAACCGGTTCACTTCCTCACGCAAAACATTAATAACTCTAAGCGCAGGCTCGACTGAGCAGCGATGCATCAATAAGGCAAACTCGTCTCCTCCCAGTCGAGCTAGGGTGTCACTTTTACGAGTATGTTTCTCGAATAGTGCTGTAACTTTTTTCAGCAATTCGTCGCCAGCGGTATGACCACAGGTATCGTTAACAATCTTGAAACGATCTAAGTCAAAGTAGCACAGGACATGGCAATGATCCTCGTGCTGAGCGCTCTTCACAGCGGCTTCTAAGCGGTTTCCAAACTCGCGTCGGTTAAGTAGCTGCGTTAAGGGATCGTGACTAGCCTGCCAGGTTAACTCCTTAGACAACGTGCGAGTTTGAGACACGTCTCGAAACACCATCACCGCCCCGATGACGCAACCATCCCGGGACCGAATAGGAGCAGCAGAGTCGTCAATAGCAATTTCATCGCCAAATCGGTTGATAAGTACGGTATTGCTTTCGAGGCCAACCGTTTTTTCCTGCTGCAAAGCTAGCTCAACCGGATTGCTCGCCGGTAGTCGCGTTACCTCGTTGAAGATAGCTAGAATTTTTCGAATGTGCAGCCCCTCGGCATCTGAGCTCCAGCCGGTAAGGGCTTGCGCGATCGGATTGAGATACTGGATACGTCCTTGGGCATCAGTCGTGATGACGGCATCCCCAATCGACTGAAGTGTAACCTGAGCAAGCTCCTTTTCTCTAAACAGCGCTTCCTCTAATCGCTTGCGCTGCATCAGCATGTTTAGCTGGGCTGCCACGGCAAAGATATTGTCCATCAAATGTTGATCGACCTGAGCCGTCTCGACTTTAAAGAATATAAGGATGGCTAGGACTTCACCCCGGGCCACAATAGGCACGCCCAGCGCTGCTCCGATACCAAAGTCCATAGCAATAGACTGACGCAGAAAGGTAGTCTCTGGCTGCTTTGCCGTATCAACTATCCACTCTGGTTGACGAGAGGTCCAGACGCGTCCAGGGAGACCTGCGCCAGAAGCAAAGGTAAAGGTCTTCGTGCTTTCTCTGAAATGTTTTAGCGATGTGAGACTAAGATGGCCTAGCTGCTTTCTACTACCCATGTAGTGAGCTGGGCTGCATCTCAAAATGTTTTGACTCTGGTCAGGAATCCAGGCTTCTCCGTAGGCCCAGCCATAGGTTTTACCCACTTCGCCTAGAATTAGAGCGAGGGCTGCTTCAAAGTCTTCAGCCTCGCTGATTGATAGGGCTAGGTTCTGTAGTAGACAAATATCGGTTCGAGCCTGTTTCTCTAAGGTGATATCGGCTTGAACAGCGACATAAACAGCACCATAATCGGGATGCTCGAGCAGTGAGGTTGTTGCTCGGCACCAAAAATCTGTGCCATCTTTTTTCAGATTGTGAACCTCATAGGTATATTCACCATTGCAGTAAATCTGCTCAAGGATTTGCTTGGCTACTTCTCGACCTCCGGCATCATCGTCAGGGTAGTTGAGGATAGAAACATGTTTTCCGGTTAGCTCTCCTAGCTCGTAACCAAACATGCGCTCAAATTTAGGATTAGCGTATACGATGCAGCCATCAGT
>JBARUP010000170.1:0-2209 GCA_049645805.1 Nodosilinea sp. | reverse complement strand
TAAAAGTGGTCAATCGCTATTTGGCAAATAAGTCGCCAGTGTGGCTATCAAGACCATTCATTAAACAAGTGCTCACGTGGATCAGTACCCACGTGCTTTAAGCCAATCTTCGACCGCCTCTCTGACGATGGTGGTCATGGGCTGGTCAGTCTCAAACCCTGCCCGCTTCAGGCGTTTGTATTGCTCCGTGGTGAAATCGGCGCTTAGCCTATGAGGGAATGCCTTGCCCTTGCCCCCGTCATCCTGCGCGGCCATCGGCGGCGGTGTAGCAGGCGCTGCTGGTGCTGGTGAGGACAATGTAGATTCTGGGTAGGTGCCCAACTGCTCTAGAAACCCCTCTACGGCTTCAGGTGGTGGTGGTGCAGGTTTGCGGGTAATCCTTGACTTCTTCTCTACCACTGCTTCGCCCCCACAAGCTTCAGAACGTCCTTAGCTAGTGCCCTAAAATCCCGTGCAGCTGCCCCGCTTGGCTCTACCTCAAACACGGTATGCCCACCGCTGGATTCTGCGATCGCAACTCGCTGGGCAATGGTGGTGGGTAGCACCGGGAAAGGGTAATCCTCCAAGGCGTCCAGTATGTCGCGGGCGATGACCGTTCGACCGATGGCCCGGTTAACGATGAAGGCGGCCAACAGGTCTGGCTTAATGCCCTGCACCTGCTCGACCATTGCCACGGTCTCAGCTGCGGCCCAAACGTCATAGCTTGATGGCTGTACCGGAATCAGCACCAGGTCGCTGCTGACGACGGCGGAGCCGGTTAGCTTGCTGGTGCGCGGCGGGGTATCAATCAGGGCATGGTCATAGGTGGCCACCAGGTCAGGCAGCTCACGGTGTAGGGTATCCCTAGCCATGCCCACAACCGAGAATGGTGGTTTATCGTCACGGGCACTTGCCCACGTGCTTGCTGAAGCTTGGGGGTCAGCATCAACCAGCAGCACCCGGCGGCCAGCAAGGGCGATCGCATGGGCAAGATGCACTGACAGCGATGTCTTGCCGCTGCCCCCCTTAAGTGAGGCAATCGTTATTATCATGGGTACTTATTCACGTGCTCAAGTGAATGTTAAGCCCTGGGGTAATACTTGGGGCTTTTCACGTATTCACGTGTTTATGTATTCACGTATTCACGTGTTTACTTAAACACGTGAATACGTCGAAACCCACGCTGGTCGAAAGATAACCCTCTACGACAAGGATCAACGCTTATGGCTGGCAACCCCGACAAAACCCGGCAAAATTCCCTACTCTCCACCGGCCCCCGATCGCCTGAGGGCAAAGCGATAGTCAGTAAAAATCGCATTACCCATGGCCTGCTGAGCCAGCAGCCTCCCCTGCTGGACACCGAAGACTACGCCACTTTCGAGGGAATTATTCATGGGCTAATCGAGCAGTACCAGCCCCAGGGTCCGCTAGAGCATCACCTTATCCAGCAGATTGGCATGTGCATGCTGCGGCAGCATCGAGCGTGGCAAGCTGAGGCCGTCGCAGGCGATCGCCATACAGCCCAGAACCTGCTAGCCCAGCATTATCCCAAAGAAAAGCCTAGCGGTGGAGGCGGGTTAGAGGCCCTGGTAGCTTCTCTGTCCACCGGCAGCAGCGATCGCCGAACAGCGACCCATCCCGAGGTGCTGACCACTGAGCGTCGGTGTTTGGCGGCTCTGGCCGATGAGGTAGATGTAGCCTGGCTCGATGCTCCCAAAAGCAAAGCCGCCTTTAGCCGTTGGTGTAGGCGGACACTGGGGGATGACAACCCTCAGAGCAACTACACCTGGGCCTGCGGCCACATCGCCAAAGCTGTGGCCGATGCCTGCACGGGTTACCCCGATCTAGTGAGGCCCGGCGAGCACGACCACACCCACCCGTTGCTAATTGCAGCCTACCTATCCCAGGACTGCCAGCAAGTTCTCGAGGCTGGCGAACTGTGGCTCAGTGAAGCCCTCTATCTCAGGGAACGGGGCCAGACTCTATGTGCTGCGATCGCGGCCCGCATAGAGACAATCGACCAGGCGCTGGCCAAGATTAAACACCTCACCGCTCTGACAAAACAATCCCACTCGATCAGTGAAGAACTGGAGCTAATCGGGCGTTACGAAGCCCGCAATGGACGTCAGCTAAAGCAGGCTATTGAGCAATTACAGCAGCTCCAGGCGGCTCGGCAGACCCCAGGCGGCATTACTTTGAACGGCAATAAAGCCCCCCAACTCAAGGTGGT
>JBARUP010000169.1:0-3022 GCA_049645805.1 Nodosilinea sp. | reverse complement strand
GCCCAATCAAATAATCAGAGAAATCAGCCTTACCCTGGCTATATCACTGTAGAGCCCAATCAGCTGTTGAGCGATTTTTAAACTTAAAAACTGGGCTGCATAACATTGCCGCTAAGGCAGTAATTATCTCGTCTTTACGAAAGCCGTAGTTTGCTCCTCTAAGTACCCAAAGCAGCTCACGTAGAACAATGTTAATTATGAAGCAAGGATTATTCTGCTAAATAACGGCAGCAGGCTTTTCCCACTGGGGTTCATCACATCTAGTAAGGTATCAAACAAGAATATTTGTATCAAGTTCAATCATTCGCACCTTCAGAGATGGCCGCTTCCATATCCTCAAGGGACGCTGGCTGAATGCTGAATCGGCGGAGAACACGGATAGAGTTTCAGCTCATCGTCGCACTGGAAAGTTGCGGAAAAAGTCAGCGAATCTACCGTGCGTTCGAGCTGTGAGAAGTTAAGACTGAACGTGCTAAAAGCAACGAAACTTAACTCTTAAAAGCCAGCTGCGCGTTATGTTAATAATAACGCCTCAACAAAGAATTTTGCAGTTAGGAGTTCCACTCATTGCCTATATCCCAAAAGGACAGTAGAATTTGATTGAAGCCTATAATGGCTTCCCTGATTTAACATATGAGCAGATAACAAGAATAGGAATTTCAAATATGGCTTTAGATCAGCTCGAGGCATTTTTAAAGAAAATGCAGTCTGAACCTGCGCTTAAGAATGAGGTGCTGACGGCAACGACTGCCGATGATGTTGCGCGAATAGCACTAAAACTTGGATTTGAATTTTCAGGTGATGAATTACTGAGAATGTCAGGAAAGAAATTTGGCGGAGTTACTGTTATAAAAACCGATCTTCCTGGAGAGTACAATTAAATGCTTTTAAATGCTTTTTGAATATCTAATTGTACAAGCATGGGAAGAATAAACACTAATCGGTTACATCACGAAGCCTGGCAATCAAATCTGCTAGGAGCATCGTCTTTTACAGGGGCGTTGGCGCAGCCATGCCCGAGGCGCATAGCCATTCGCCCTTATTCAAATTCATGCCGTTGTTCGCAACACCAGCTTACCTGTACGCGCAGACACCGGGCACCTAATCGACAAACCTGAACGTTCGCGCAGCGATGTAAATCAAGCTGGCACAGCTATTTAGAGTTCGCGCAAATGAGACACCTTAGACTGCCGCACTGAGGTTCTCCAAGGTCGTTTAGGCTAAACCGTGGCGAGTGTCTGCAAGGGCTCCCCTGTCAGGCTAAAGGGGCGCACTTCGGTGATTTTTACCTGCACCAGCTCACCTTTTAGAGCGGCAAAGTCACCGGGGAAGAAAGCCAGGCGGTTGCCTCGGGTTCGGCCCATTACCTGAGCTGGGTCTTTGGGGTTGGCGGCCTCAACCAGCACTTCTTCAGTGCGGCCCTGGTAGCGCTGGGAGCGTTCGGCTGCTTTGGTGTTGACTAAATGGTTGATGCGCTGAAGGCGATCGCGCTTTACCTCTTCCGACAGCTGGTTTTCCCACAGCGCTGCTGGGGTTCCGGGGCGGGGGGAGTAGGCTGCTGTGTTGAGCTGATCAAAGGCAATGTCATCGACTAAATCCAGAGTGCGCTGAAACTGCTCTTCAGTTTCACCAGGGAACCCAACGATGGCATCGGCGCTAATCGCTGCATCGGGCATGTAGCGGCGCACGGTATCGATAATGCGGCGATACTTCTCGTGGGTATAGCCCCGCGCCATCGCTTTTAAGAGATCGTTGTCGCCCGACTGAAAGGGAATATGGAAATGTTCGCACACCTTGGGCAGCTCAGCACAGGTGCGAATCAGCCGCTCGGTAAAGTAGCGGGGGTGGCTAGTGGCAAAGCGAATGCGCTCGATACCGGGCACGTCGTGAACGAAGGTCAGCAGGTTGGTGAAGGTGTGCTGGTGCCGACCGTCGGCGGTAGAACCGGGCAGGTCGCGGCCGTAGGCATCGATGTTTTGGCCCAGCAGCGTCACTTCTTTGAAGCCTTGGCGGCCGAGATCTTCCATCTCGGCGCGAATGGCTGCGGGGGTGCGGGACTGCTCTACGCCGCGCACTCCTGGCACCACGCAGTAGGTACAGCGCTCGTTGCAGCCGTAGATTACATTCACCCAGGCGGTAATAGTGCTGTCGCGCCGGGGCTTGGTGATGTCTTCCATGACATCGACCGCATCGGTAGCGACCACCTGATTGCCGTCAAATACCTGCTCCAGCAGGTCTTCTAGCCGGTTAGCGTGCTGCGGCCCCATCACCAGGTCTAGTTCGGGCACCCGGCGCAGCAGAGATTCCCCCTCCTGCTGGGCGACGCACCCGGCCACAATCAGAGTCAGGTCGGGTTTTTCGTGCTTGCGCTTGGCCTGCCGCCCCAGGTACGAGTAGACCTTTTGCTCGGCGTTATCGCGAATGGTGCAGGTGTTGTAGAGCACTACGTCGGCGTCATAGGGGTTTTCCGTCCAGGTTAGGCCCATGGTGTCGAGAATGCCGGCCATGCGCTCGGAGTCGGCTTTGTTCATCTGGCAGCCGAAGGTGGTGATGTGGTAGCGGCGCGATTCGGTCATAGCAAAGGGGTTAGGCAAGTTCTAGACGTTCTATTGTGACATTGAAATGGAAAATTGCACCCTGGCAAGAATTCTTTTGAGAGAAGACTTAGCACTATCTCTTTAGCCGTAACTCTTTGGCAGTCTCTTTTAATTTGCCCTTCAACCGTATCTGTTGATTGGATTTTGATTGGTTTTGGACTAAAGAACTGCCTTTTCGGTGGTAAATTCAGTGAACTGCCTCTTATTTACGACAATCTATACGTTCAGTGCAAAGAATCCTGATCCTCGCTGCAAATCCTCTAGATTCGTCCAGGCTGCGTCTGGATGAGGAGCTGCGTGAGATTGAGGCGGTGCTGAGCCGGGCTAAGCAGCGCGATCGCTTCGATATCCGTTTGCAATATGCCACGCGCCCTAGCGATATTCAGCAGGCGCTGCTGGACTACAATCCGCAGATTGTGCACTTT
>JBARUP010000168.1:0-4172 GCA_049645805.1 Nodosilinea sp. | reverse complement strand
GCCCTGAGCCCACCATGCACAGCAGCGTCTGCACCGGAAAGATCAAAAAGCTGCCCCTAAAGACCAAAAATTCGGAGATAAAGCCCACCATACCGGGAATGCCAGCGCTGGCCATGACCCCTAAGATCATCATTGAGCCAACAAAGGGTAAACCTCGCTCAGGATTGAGCAGTCCGCGCAGCACGGTAAGGTCGCGAGTGCCTGTAGTTTTGTACACGACCCCGACCAGCAAAAACAGCAGGGCCGAGATGAGCCCGTGGCTAATCATCTGAAACACCGTAGCCACAATGCTCAGCGGGGTTGAGGCCGCCGCCGCCAGCAGCACGTAGCCCATATGGCCAATGGAGCTATAGGCCACCATTTTCTTCATATCCGTTTGGGCGATCGCCGCCAGTGACCCGTAGAGCACGCTGATCACGGCCCAGGTTGCCATCCAGGGGGCCAGCGCCATCCACGCGTCGGGCAGCAGACCCAAACCAAACCGCACAACGCCATAGGTTCCTAGCTTTAGCAGCACCCCCGCCAGCAGTACAGACACAGGGGTTGAGGCCTCTACGTGGGCATCGGGTAGCCAGGTATGAAACGGAAACAGGGGCACCTTGATACCAAAGCCGATTAGCAGCGCTACCAGTAAAGTAACCTGCTGAGCTAGGGGCAGAGCGGCAGCCAGGCTGCTGTCATAGTCAAAGCTAGTGTTGCCCGATAGCCATACCAACCCTAAAAACGCGCCCAGAATTAGTACACCAGACAGGGCGGTGTAGATCAGGAACTTGGTCGCCGCATAGCCCCGCCGAGCCCCGCCCCAGATCGCGATCAGCAGGTACAAAGGAATCAGCTCTAGCTCGTAGAAAATGAAAAACAGCAGCAGGTTAGCGGCTAAAAAAGCCCCTGCCACAGCGCTATTGATCACCAGCAGCAGCACGTAGTAGAGCCGCACCCGGTGCAGCTTCGGATCGCTGATATAAATAGCCACCAGCCCAAGCAAACTGTTGACCGCCAGCAGCGGCAGCGACAGACCGTCGAGCCCCAGGCGGTAGCTCAGCCCAAGGGCCTCGACCCAGGGCAGCAGTTCCTCAAACTGAAAGTCCGCTGTTGCCAGGTCAAACTGGGTTGCCAGTAGTCCAGTCCAGCCGAGGGTAAATCCTAGCGCCGCGCCGCTGATCAGCTTAGCTGTCTTCGATTGTAGTTCGCCGGGCCACAGCAGCAGGGCCAAGACACCTACCAGCGGAATTAAAATTAGCGTGCTTAGCATAGCCAATAGTTACCAGAGCGTCCAGGTCATGAAGAGTCCAAGCAGCCCTACTCCAGTGATAATAGTCAACAGGTAGAGCTGCGACTGGCCTGAGGCGCTGTACTTAAGACTTTCACCGCCAAATAGAGAAGCCAGCCCCACGCCATTCACCAGCCCGTCGACCACGTACTGGTCAAACCAGCTGCTCAACCGAGCTAGACTCGATACCGCTGCCACCACGGTTTTGTCGTACAGTCGCTCGGTGTAGAAATCGTAGGCCAGCAGGTCTTGGGCCAGTCGCAGAGGTCGATTCAGCGATCGCGCCAGCGATCTAGACAGCGACACTCTAGCTCCTATAGCTATCCCCACCCAGCCCGACACCAGCACTAGGGCCGTAACCGGCGGGTTGATGTACTCCCAAGGGGGCAGCAGGTCCAGCTTGCCCATAATCAAGGGAACCGTCAGAGTAAACACTGAGAGAGTAACCATTGGCACGGCCATCGGCCAGGGCACCTCCGGAGCGCGGCGGGTCTTGGGCCGAGCATCGCCCCAGAAGACTAGACGAAACACTCGGGTGAGGTTGAGAGCGGTGAGACCGTTGACAGCGACAAACACACCTGCCAACAGGGGGTAATCGCCACTGAGAAAATCAACGCCCATGCGCAAGCCCCAAAAACAGCCCAGGGGGAAAACACCCACCATTCCTAGGGAACCGACAACGTAGGCCGCAGTAGTAGCCGGCATCTTGCTGCCTAGACCACCCAGCTCGGTTATATTCTGGCAATTAGTAGTTGTAATCACGGCCCCCACCGCCATAAAGATCAGCGCTTTAGCTACGGCATGGGTGAGCAGTAGGGTAAAAGCTACGCCGGGCCACTCACAGCCCACCGCGATACACACCAGGCCGAGGTAAGCACTCGTGGAGTAAGAGAAGGTGCGTTTCAGGTCGACCTGGGCCAGCGCCACTAGGGATGCCCCAATTGCCGTGACTGTACCAAGCGCGACCAGGGTGCCCAGGGCTACCGGCGACAGCACTACAATCGGCTGTAGCCGAATTAGCACGAAGGCACCGCAGGTCACCACCACCGAGTTTCTTAAAATAGATGCGGGGTTGGGGCCTTCCATAGCTTCATCAAGCCACAGGTGCAGCGGAAACTGGGCGCACTTGCCAATCGGTCCAGCAATCAGCGCTAGCCCCAGCAGGGTAGCCATAGCTGGCGGCAGACCCGCCACCTTGACCCACTCGTACAGGTCGTTAAAGTTGAGGCTGCCCGCCAGCGAGGCTAAAGCTACAACCCCCATCAGCAGGAGCACATCGCCAATGCGCTTCGTCAAGAAAGCGTCGCGGGCAGCAGTGACGACCAGGGGCTGAGCATACCAAAAGCCCACCAGTAGATAGGTGGACAGCGTTAGCATCTCCAGCAGCGAGTAGGAGACAAACAGTGACCCACTCAGCACCAGCCCGCTCATAGCGGCCTCAAAAAAGCCCATAAGGGCATAGAACCGAGCCAGAGACCAGTCTTTTTCTAAGTAGCCTAGAGCAAACACCTGGGCCAGCAGACTTAGGCCGGTGATCAGCTCTAGAACGCCTAAATTTAGCACCGAAATGTCTAAGGCTAGGGTCAGGTGCAGATCGGCAAAATCAAACCAAGAAAACAGCAGCTCCTGGGATCCCTGGTTCCAAATGCCCCAAAAGGCCAGCAGGCCGTGGGCAAAGGCCAGCAGGGTCATAGCTATATTTAGGTAAACCGCTGGACGAGGGCCAGTACGGCGAATCAACCCCGCTGCCCAAGGCAGCGACAGCAGCGCCCCAATTAAGCCGTACGCAGGCAGCAGCCAGCTGGTTTGCACAAAAAACTGGGTCATTCCGACGCTCTCTGACAACACCCCACCCTTTGCCCAATGGCGCTCTTTGACATCCGGCTCAAGACACTGGCTGGAAAAAACGCAGCAGGACTCCCAGAGGAGCGATCGCTCCTGTCGCAGACTGTTCTCAGGCCCTTATCTTGCTCAAAACCTGCTGAAGGAACAGCTCTACTAAATAAGATCTATCGCGGGCACAGACCCAATGTTCCACACCTGTGCAGCAATAAGAACACAGCAGGTGAGCCGCCGAGCGAGCCTCTGGACAACGCTTTTGTAGTCATTCTACCTGATTCCCAATCAGCCACTCGATCAGGACGCAGTGAGTTTTGGCTCAGCCCAGCGACATACCTCAAAACGCAGCTAGAGCTCTGCAAAGATTAGTGCAATACCACAAATGCAGCAAAGGATCAAAAATGAGAGCAGATGCTCTCACCTAGTTGTTGATAAATTACAGCAAAAAAAGCTTTACGTCATAAGCTTTAATAATATTCAACATTAGCAACAATCATTGAAACTTATATTGCAAAAGTGACTGCGGACACCTATGCTTAATCTGTCATCAAGAATTTTTGGGCAATCCAGCGTTTTTACTTTCCCAGGTGATTCCCGTTTTTTTATTCTTCGGGATCTATATTTTCATGCCCAAGTGATTGGCAAAACGTGCTAGGTAAACCCAGGGTTGTCTAAATACATAAGGAGATTTCGACTATGCCAATTGCTGTTGGAATGATTGAAACGCTTGGTTTTCCGGCGGTAGTAGAAGCGGCTGACGCGATGGTGAAGGCGGCCCGGGTCACCCTAGTCGGCTACGAGAAAATCGGCAGCGGGCGCGTCACAGTAATCGTCCGGGGCGATGTGTCTGAGGTTCAGGCCTCGGTTGCGGCCGGCGTTGAGAACGTTAAGCGGGTCAACGGTGGTGAAGTGCTCTCTACCCACATTATTGCCCGTCCTCACGAGAACCTGGAGTTTGTGCTACCCATTCGCTACACCGAAGCGGTAGAACAATTCAGGACCTAGATTTCCGAATTATCGCTTGAGGGTTTGGGCCTATCGGTTCGCAAAGTTCGCTTCAAGG
>JBARUP010000167.1:0-7182 GCA_049645805.1 Nodosilinea sp. | reverse complement strand
CTTTCTGAAGGTCGGTATCCTCGTGCCGTAGCCGAGTCTCACCTAGGCGCACGTCGCCATCATTTAGGTGAGTATTCCATTTTTTGAAAGCAATGGACGGGGTCTGGGCACCTTTGAGCCGACCCTGATTCGGCAAATCGCCCAGGCTTTTGTCTTTAGGCAGTACGGCAATCACCCGAGCGGGCTGAAACTCCTCTAGGGCACGCTGGGCGACTACGGCGTTTACCTCGCCATTTTTCGTCATTGCCAGAAACGTACCGGCCTTATCTAGGCCAACTTTTTCTAGGGCATCGCTGTCGAGAGCGCTGCTAACCAGTAGGTCAATACCTTCTTTCTTAGCCGCTTCGCCGGAGTCCTCGTTGGTGTCGATCATCATCACTGGGTCGCCGTACTCTTTCAACAGGCGAGCGATTAGCAAGCTAAGAGGACTGCATCCTACAATTACCGCGCCTACAGCATCGGCTTTAGTAATACCAAGCCAGCGGGCGACTAGCCGTGCCGTTAGCCCCTGCAAAAACACCGTCAAAATGATAGTGAGAAAAACCAGCGCTTTGATGGCATCGCCCCCGCTAATGCCGCGTTCGGTAAGCAAAATGGCAAAAAGAGACGCTACCGAGGCCGAAACAATGCCTCGGGGAGCAACCCAACCTAGAAACAACTTTTGTCTCCAGTTGAGATCGCTGGATCGAGTACAAAGCCAAATGTTGACGGGACGCACTACCACCATCAGGACTAGTACTGTCAATACTGCCCCTCGGCCTAGGGCAAATACGCTGGCAATCGATAGATCTGCCGCTAACAAGATAAATAGTACTGACACAGCCAGCACCGTGAGCTGTCCCTTGAAGCGGCGCAGCAGCCGCTCGTCAGGTACCGACAGCCAGCGCACCATCATGCCTGCTATTACTGTGGCCATGAGTCCTGACTCACTGCGGATACTTTGGGCCAGCCCAAACAGACCCCATAGCCCTGCCAGCACCACTAAATTGCGCAGATCTTCGCCCAGAAAGCTGGCCTGCTTGAGAAAAAAACCGATCAGCCCGCCGCCTACTACACCAATTACCGTACCAATACCCAGCCGCAGGAGTAGCCCACCGGCCACTGTTAGGGGGCCGGCGTCGCCATTAAGAATAATGCCAAGCACGACTACGGCTAGGATGGCTCCGACTGGATCGATGAGTACCCCTTCTCCTTCTAGCAGGGTAGCTACCTTGCGGTCGACCTCTACCTGACGCAGCAGGGGGCTAATCACCGTGGGGCCCGTCACTACTACTAGAGAAGCATAGAGAAAAGCGAGCGACCAGGGAAACTCCCCTAGCCAGTGGGCCGCCATGCCGCCGCCAATCAAGGTGACGAAGATGCCTATAGTGACCAGATTCCGCAGACTATTTGATACCTGACCAAGTTCACTCAGCTCCAGGCTCAGTCCTCCCTCAAATAGAATCAGGGCTACACTGAGGGCCACAATGACTTCTAGTCCTACGCCTAAATCTTGAGGATGAATTAGCCCGATACCGTCTGGCCCTAAGCCAATGCCAAACAGTAGTAGAAAGATGATGCTTGGAACCTTAGCTATTTCACCAACAACCTGTGCCGTAACTCCGGCCAGCACCGTAAGCACAATCTGTATAGTGAGGGCAAAGGAAGTGTCCATAGGCGTATAGGGTAACACCCCTACTGTGGCAGACCATGGAGATTATCGCCACACAACTATGGATGGTCACGAACGCAACAGCAGGTAATATAAGCGCCCTGAGGTATTAATACGCCCCGCTAGCTCTCCCGCTTGGGAGCCGGTGCCGACAAAAAGATCGACTCGCCCCGGACCCAAGATAGCGCCTCCAGTGTCCTGGTCAAGTACTAACCGAGTAGTGGGCTGGCTGCTCCAGCTGCCCTGAGGTGTTTGCTGAGGTAACGACACCTGAATGGCCGCGATCGCCCCTGGCGGCAGCAGCGCCTTATCGGTAGCAATAGAGTACCCAGCTGTTACCGGCACGCTGAGACTGCCCAAGGGCGGACCGCCAGCGCCCTCACGAAAAAAGATAAACCGGTTGTTTTGAGGCAGATACTGGTCTAGGGCTTCGGGATGGGCCTCGAAATAGGCGACTAGATTGGGTAGCGACAGAGCCTCTGGAGCAATTTTGCCATCGCTGACTAGCGCCCGCCCAATACTGGTATAGGGATAATCGGTGCGACCCGCGTACCCCACTGACATGACTTGGCCATCGATGAGCTGAAGCTGCGCCGAGCCCTGCACCTGTACTAAAAACGCCTCTAGTCGACTGGATAGCCACACTAGCTCCAGACCCGCTAGGCGTCCTTGGTTCCCTGCTAACCCGTCTATTCCCTCTAGCTCCAGTCGAGAGGGGTGAGGCTGGAGCCAGCTTTCTAGGCTGGGAGGACGACGATAGAGGGGGTAGCGGTATTCGGCTGTGGGTACCGTGCTGGCCCGGTACTGAGGCTCAAAATATCCAGTGTAGGCAACGTTGCCGTTGCTGTCAGAGCCAACGGACTGGTAGAGCGCAAATTCCTGGCGTAGAGCAGCCTGAAACGCTGAGTTGCTGGGGCTGGTTGTTACTAGATGACGCAATCGCTGCAGAGAGCGCCACACGCGATCGCGCGTAATCTCCGGCACTAGATAGTCTTGATAGTCCTCTGCGGCCTTGGGTGTGGCTAGGTAAGTAAGACTGTGGTTAATAGCCTGTACAAAGGCCTGGCGATCGTCGGGTAAAACCAAAGTTGGCCATACTGTCTCTGCCAACGTGGTCGCTACAGGCCGTAACGGTGGCACTGCTACCGAGTCTCCATGAGCCGAGTCTCCATGAGCTGAAGCGCGCTCGGTCACCGCTGCTCCCTGCTGCTCGACTGCAAAGGCCGCTACTGATGAGGTTAGCGCCGTTGCTAAGGTACTCAGGTAGACAATAATCCCTAGGCCTGCCCTTGCTGGCTCATTCACGCTGAACCTAAACCGACTGCCCATCAAAATCGTTCAACACTAGAGCTAAATACAGGCTCAACTCGAATGGCGCTGATACGGGAGGGGCGAATCACCATATATTCACCAGGATTTACTTTGGGCAAGGGGACTGTAATTAATTCATCAGAGGTAGCTTTGGGCATAAGTTCGCCGCTGTACCACTTCTGGAAATCCTGAATGGAGGAAAAGCGCACCTCTTCGTGGTGGCCGCCATCAAACAGCATGTGAATGATGTACTCACTGGGCGTTCTTGGCATGGGAGCTTGCTATCCTTCAGTTCACCGCCCCTATTATGGGCTGTTTATCTCCAAAAACAACCATTGCCCTAAGGATAATTCTCAGCTTGCCACCAAGTCTGCTGCTAGAGGGCCGATTCAAGGAATAGGAGTAGTATTTAGCAGCTCAGCAACTAGCTGCTGGGGTCGATGGTGCCCAGACGGTATTAGCCGGTGGGCTAGCACGTGAGGCGCTAGCTTCTTCACATCATCAGGGATGACGTAGGTGCGCCCTTCTAAATAAGCTAGGGCCTGAACCGCTCGGTGAAAAGCTACCGACCCTCGAGGGCTAACCCCTAGCGTAATCTCACTGTGGACGCGGGTAGCTCTGACTAGGTCTAGAATATATCTCTGTAGTGATTCCTCCACCCTCACTTGGGCGCACGATTGCCGCAAAGCCATAACCTCCTCAAGGGTAATGCAGGGCCGAATGTCGCGGGGAGAAGTGCTATTCCCCAGCCGCTGCAGCATGCTAAGTTCTTCCTCTGAGGTAGGGTAGCCGAGGCTGAACGACAGCGCAAAACGGTCCATTTGAGCTTCGGGCAGCGGGAATGTACCCTGATACTCCACTGGATTCTGGGTAGCGACGACAAAAAATGGGTCAGGCACCGGACGCGATCGCCCATCTAGCGTAACCTGATGCTCTTCCATAACCTCCAGCAGGGCTGACTGGGTACGGGGAGTAGCTCGATTAATTTCGTCGGCCAACAAAATGTTGGCGAACACCGGCCCCGGCATGAACTGAAACTCACCACTACTCGGGTTCCAGATGTTGGTGCCGGTAACATCGGTAGGTAGCAGATCGGGAGTGCACTGGATTCTTTGAAACTTACCGTCGATGCAGTGCGCTAAAGACTTAGCCAATAGGGTCTTGCCTACCCCTGGCACGTCTTCAAGCAAGGCATGACCGCCTGAAAAAAGGGCAACCAGCACTAGTCGAATCGAGTCAGACTTGCCAACGATAGTCTTATTTAAACTTTGAACTAGCGTTTCGATCCGCTCGCGCATGTTATCAACCTCTGTTATACCTAATCCAGATCGGGAACTATACTGGCTTACAGATAGTCTTCGCGGATAGGCTTAAACCTGACCGTACGTAGGTCTATGATGCCCCGATCTCACCTCAATCGCCTACTGATGATGGTTTGTAGTTGAACCAAGTGACTGTCTCGTTAGTTCTCCCAGCGCTCGCTGGCAATCGCTCTGTATTTGAGACTTCAAGGCGTCAAAAGAATCGAACGCTTGTTCTGGACGCAGGAAGTTGTGCAGATGCACCTCCAGGGTTTTGCCGTAGAGATCGCCCGTCCAGTTCAGCAGGTGTACTTCAGCGGTAATCGCTACTCCTTTTACCGTTGGTCGACTGCCCAAGTTCATCACGGCTGGGACGAGGTCGTAAGGAGATTGAGCTGCCCCTTGAACCCAAACGCTATAAACCCCAGTTCGGGGCAGAAATTTCTCTGCTGGTAGGAGCAGGTTGGCTGTTGGAAAGCCTAGAGTGCGTCCCAGCTGTTGTCCTTGCACTACTCGGCCAAGAAGGCTATAAGGCCTTCCTAACAGCATCTTGACTAATTTCATATCGGCACTAGCCAGGGCCTGACGGATACGAGAGCTGCTGATTCGCTCTGTACCTGAGCAAGTGAGGGAAGCAATACTCACCTGCACGCCGTGGCGAGCAGCAAGAGTTTTCAAGTCATCGACAGTACCCTGGCGCTGCTTACCAAAGCAAAAATCCTTGCCAACGCTGATGCTAGCTACCTGAAGCTGGTCGATTAACAGTGATTCTACAAAGTCCTCCGGCGAGAGATTGGCCAACTGCTGATCAAAGGGAAGCAAAACGAGTTGGCCAACGCCTAGCTGGCTAATCTGAGCTGCTTTTTCTGGCAGCGGAGTGAGAAGCGGACGAGCCTGACCCGAAAAAAACTCCTGGGGATGAGGGAGAAATGTCATTACCGTGGGGATAGGGAAGGCTGACATTTCTATAGCTTGGCCGGAATGGACTAGGCCGCCACTAGCCTTCGTATTCTGCCGACTGCTCAGGCCCTGTAGAGCCGCCCTAGCTTGGTTACCCCCTCCGCTGGCAAGATGAGTAAGCACTGAACCAATTACCGCTTGATGGCCCACATGGACACCATCAAAGTTTCCCAAGGCAATGGCTGTTGGGGTGATAGCTGTCGTAAGAGAAGATGTAATCCACACGCTTTACATTTTTACACAGACTGATGCCTACATGCGCTCACCAGCCCTTGTTGCTGTCTAAAACCTCTCGGAGGCAAGACAACCTTAGCTAACCCTAATAATGTCAATCAGCATCAGATGCAGCGCTGATTGATACCGCTAATAGGTATTAGCTACCGATGACCTGCGACGGCACGGGAGCGTGAGCAGCAGCTGTGAGATTTAGGACCATGCCTTCGCGAGCTACTATAGCTCCAGGGAATGCCGCTCTAGTCTGAACTGCTACTTGATCCATAAACTCATCGTCGTGGGCAGGGTCATGGTGAAAAATGACCAAGGTTTTGACACCAGCAGCCTTTGCTGCTTTAACTGCTTCTTGCCAAGTTGAGTGCCCCCACCCTGCCTTGCTAAATTTAGGATCGTGATACTCATCATCGGTGTACGTATCATCGTAGATCATGACGTCAGCATCTCGAGCTAGCCAGAGAACGTTGTCATCTAGCCGACCCGGATAATGCTCAGTATCACTGACGTAGGCAGCTACCTGGCCTTGCCAAGTTACTCGATAGCCTACGGCTTCGCCAGGATGGTTTAGCAGAGCGTTTTCGACTGTGATATCACCAATATGTAACTTTTCACCAACCTCGATATCACAGAATTTTAGATCGGCTCCCATTATCTGTAGCGGTACCGGAAAGTTTGGATGAAGCATTTGGTCGTTGAGCCGCTGCTCAATAGTGGACCCGTTGGGGGCTACAGCACCATAAATGTTAAACCGGTTGCCCTGCACAAAGGCTGGTACAAAAAAGGGAAATCCCTGAATATGATCCCAGTGAGAGTGAGTGAAGAACAGATTGGCTTCTACGGGCATTTCGCTCAGCAGGGTTAAACCTAGCTCACGCAAGCCAGTACCGCCATCAAAAATTAAGCGATGGCCCCCAACTAGCATCTCGACACAGGAGGTATTGCCGCCGTAGCGCACTGTGGGCGCTCCTGGACAAGCAATGCTCCCGCGCACGCCCCAGAACCGGATTGAAAATTGCTCGCTTAGCTCAGCCATGAAATTCTTAGGATTGGGTAAAGCATGGGACGTTAGGCTAGAAGGGGGCAGATGCGCCTTCGGGTTGGAATACCTAATCTGAGATTCTTTATTAATGGTAATAAACTCTGCTCAAAATGGTCAGGGTGGATCAGCCACTTTGCCAGAGCAAAATCTAGCTGCTATCATTTGCGCTGTTTCTAGCTTTCCTAGAAGCAGAGTTGGATCCCGTCTCAGGCAGTTCTTTGTCTTCCACGATACTCACCCCGGCAGCAAAGGCCGTCGTCCCTCAAATATATTCAGCAGATCGCCTACGGCCGTGAGATTGTACTGCAGCGGCGTTACGGAGATATAGCGATCATGAATAGCTTGTACGTCGGTAGGTATAGCTGTCAGAGATTCATTTAGAGCGGCTGGCCAGCCTTGATTGGGCAGGGGGTCTTCAATGTCAGCAACGACCTCTCCAGCCAGCCAATAGTAGGTTTTGCCCCGTGGATCAATACGTTTTTCGAACTGGTCAAAGTAGCGGCGAATACCTTGGCGAGTGATTTTTGCGCCGTTGATATCAGCCGCTGCTACCGCTGGCACGTTGATGTTGAGTAGTAAAGGTGATCCTGAGGCAAGACGCTGGCCCCCGATGGTCGGTTCTTGAATGTTGTTGACGAGCAGATCGCGAATGAAGTCAGCTGCGGGGGCAAAGCTGCCCTGGGTAAAGC
>JBARUP010000166.1:0-5532 GCA_049645805.1 Nodosilinea sp. | reverse complement strand
GAGCTGGCTCATATCCCAGACGATCGTCTTCTTGAACAAAGCTCATAGGGCGAACATCAAAGTCGCTGGCGATAATAGCAAGCTGACCCGGGCGAACGGTGGTGAAATCCATAGACCACGTAAAAACCTCATTTAAGCGTATTCTGACACCAAACCTAAGCCTCCCTAGGGGGGGTGTCTCCACCTAAATAGCTCTGTCAATTCCTCCCTTGAAATCGCCGTCCATTCATGAAATGGTAAGGGCAGTACTACAAGCACCGCGAGAGCTGAATGACTGTCGGTAACCCTGCTTCTGATCCAGCCTTTACCCCCCTGCGCGACTTTCGTCCTCTGTTGCTCAAGGCCCACAAGCTCCTGATGGATGCTGAAAAAGACCGCTACGAGGCTGGCCATGGCGCGATCGCGACTAAGGGCGACTATCTCCGTTTGGTGCTTGGCCACGAGCAGTTTAGCTGGCTGCGACCCATTTCTCAGCTCATTGTGCAGATTGATGAAGTGCTGATGTCGAAGCAGCCCCAGCCCTTAGAGAGCGCCTCCGAACTGATGGGTCAAGCCCGCCACCTGCTGTACGACACCGAGATTGGTCACGTCTTCCAGGAGCGAACTCAGTCTTTGGCCCGCAGCAATCCCGAAATGGCGGCTATGGCCCAGCGCTTAGACGAGCTCATGCAGCCCTACGGATCTCAGCCGCAAAACCCCGCCTGATTGACATCATCCACGTGCAGGCGACCATCCTGTGCAAAGATAAGAGAACTTTAAAGACAGGGATTTCCCACCTGGGTACCGGGTATCAGGGACGATTGAGTGAGAGCGAAGTGTGTTATGAACGTTGGCGACCGCGTCCGAATCAAAGAATCAATCATTTTTTATCACCACCCGCTGCACCGAAACGAAGCCTTTGATGCCAAAGGTCTAGAGGGGGTGATTGTGAATATTCTCACCGACTACAAGGGCCGCCCCGTCAGCCCTAATTTTCCTGTTCAGGTTGAGTTTGCGGTTGACGGCGCTAAACGCCCCATGAAAGCTCATCTGAAGCAAGGCGAGCTGGAAAGCGTTTAGCTGCCTCTAGCGCCTGACATCCTTAGCATCCTTAAGCCAAGCGATGATTGAACCAGCTCAGCAGGTTTAGCTCCGATCGCATGTTTTCGAGGTCGCGCTGGTTCTCGGCGGCCACCTGGTAGTACCACTGACAGTAGCTCTCTAGGCTAGTTCGGTGCTCCAGCTCTAGGCGAAATTCCTGGGCGGCTTGATGTAGCTCCAGGTACTCTATTGCCTCTTGAGAGGTCGCTAGCGATCGCGGCCTTAGGTACTCAAACATAGGAGCGTGGCGAGAAGGGCTGAGCAAAGCACAGAAATATCATAGCAGCGCCGCTAGAGCAAGACAGCCCCAGCCAAGCATTAGTACTGCACCGCCTAGGGGAGCCACCGCTCCCAGCAGGCTCTGCCCCGTTAGAGCCAGGGCGTAGAGGCTCCCTGAAAAGACAGCGGTGCCGGCGACAAAAGCCCACCCAGCCGCCGTTAACAACCGCAGCGCTCCTAATCCCTGGTTCAGCACCACAGCCACTAGCAGCAGGGCTAGCGCGTGGTACATCTGGTAGCGAGCGCCGGTTTCAAACACCGCCAGCAGGCGATCGCTGAGCTGAGACCTGAGGGCATGGGTCGCAAAGGCTCCTGCCGCTACTGCCGTACCGCCCAGCACCGCTGCGATCGCCATAAAGATTCGTGCCGCCGTCATAACTACTCCAGCCGTGGTTCACCTCGATTGTGGCAGGCCAGGGCTCAGGCGGAGGGCTGGCGCACCGCTTCGACCAGCCGCGAAAAGTAAAACTGGGTCTTTGTCATGGCCCGCCGCTCAATGTGCCAGCCGTCGGCCTCCAGCGCCTTGATGATATCGGCCTCCCGGTGCAGGTAGGCACGAGTCGCCTTGCTAGGCCCCGGGAAAAACTCACCCACCTTCTTGAGTGCGCTATAAAACACTGTCTTGGGCGCAAAGCTCATGATCAAACGCGATTCAGCACAGGCACTCAGGTGGCTAATCATGTCCTGAACTTTATCCTGGGGGTAGTGAATAAGGACATCTAGGCAGATCACCGTGTGATAGCTACCGGCTAGCTCCTCCAGGTCTCTGACCTCAAAGGTGGGTAGGTTTTGCCCATCTAGGGCGAGCTCAGCCCGTCGTCGCGCTTCTTCTACCATTTTGGCGGAGATATCGCTGGCATAGACTTTGGCCCCCGCCTGGGCTAGAGGAATCGACAGACTGCCCACGCCGCATCCGGCATCGCAGCAGGTGAGGCCAGCTAAGTTACCGTCGGCCTCTAGCCACCCCAGCAGCGTTTCTACAGTGCGCTGATGCCCCTTGCGAATGTCGAGCTGGACCTTGTTGACTTCACCATCGCCATAAATTCGCTGCCAGCGGTCAAATCCAGTGGCGTTGAAATACTCGCGAACTACGGTCTTGTCGTCAATGGCAGTCATGGATGGCTACAGGGTTTGCTAACTTCTGTAAAATTCTATGATGTTTTGCTGCGTCAAACCGTCCCGCAACGAAACTCAACCTTCCTAGGCAAACGCCTGTAGCGACCGCCAGACACCACCAGTGGCATGATAAGGGCATCCCATCCAGCAGCAGATACAACCATGGCTACTTCCGCAGCCAGCCCCGAAATTGGCATTATTATGGGCAGCGATTCAGACCTCCCCACAATGGCCGCCGCCGCTGAGGTTTGCATCGAGTTTGAGATTAGTCACGAAGTCGCTATCGTGTCGGCTCATCGCACCCCAGAACGCATGGTTAGCTATGCCCAGACCGCTCGCGATCGCGGCCTCAAGGTTATTATTGCCGGGGCCGGGGGCGCGGCCCATCTACCCGGTATGGTCGCCGCCCTTACGCCTCTACCGGTGATTGGCGTCCCCGTGGTCAGCCGCACCATGCAGGGACTCGACTCGCTCTACTCCATCGTGCAAATGCCAGCGGGCATTCCAGTGGCGACGGTAGCCATTGGCAACGCTAAGAATGCTGGTCTGCTAGCCGTGCAGATTTTGGCCACCGGTCGCCCTGCCCTCCTCGATCAAATCGCCCAGTATCGCCACGATCTTGAAACAGCAGTTCTAACCAAACAGCAAAAACTAGATCGCCTTGGCTTTCAAAGCTATCTGCGCGAGCAGGATTAGGGAAGCAAACTATTGCTCTTGCAGTTTTCTACAATCTTTGAGCATTTTCTTGTCAAGCCATTAATATGTGGCTAATTCGCTCTGTATTTGGAGGCCTGTAGGGGAATGTAGCGGCTTCACGAGTCGCCATGTATCGTCCGATACAGATTGACTGCCTGAGAATTGATGGAATCAGTTTGTTCTATCTATCACGCAAATTTATCTGCCTGAGTAACGTTGAGAAACCCTTCAGGTAGGTCGGCGTAAGTGTCTAAAGGTGTTTTAGCTAGCACTAGTTGCCGGTAGAGACTTACAGCTTTTGCATACCGGTTGGCAGAATTCATCTGTTCTGCGAGCTGTAGCTCCCACACTGGTCTGCCTTACCCCTTAGGGGTAAGGGTTCAGGCCTTTAAAAACGGTAGGCCGTGTTCACTGTCTGATTGTGTTGAAGGAACGACTGTTGAGATGTCTAATTTAGTGTTGCGAAATCGTTCTAGGTTCCGAAAGCGGTCCAAGACCAGCTTTTGGAACACCAGCGTACCGCCCTTTGATGAGGCGTTTAAGCGTCTGTTTAGCCGCGTTGGTGGCTGGGCTTGGGTAGCCTGTGTTCCTCTGACGCTGGTTATTTTGGCCACCTGGGGAGTTGCCGCTCAGGCTCAAGATGAGTTGACTGCAGCCGATGTACAAACCACCCTCGACAACATTTGGGTGCTGATTGCTGCTTTCCTAGTCATCTTCATGAATGCCGGCTTCGGCATGCTAGAGACCGGCTTCTGCCGCCAAAAAAACGCCGTCAACGTACTGACTAAAAATTTAATCGTCTTTGCCTTAGCCACTCTCTCCTTCTGGTTCATCGGCTTTTCGCTGATGTTTGGGGCTAACGGCAACGGCTGGATAGGCTGGGGAAGCTTCTTCCTCGGCGGTGAGCCTGAGCTCTACGGTCTAGGGCCCGAAGGTCTGAACTTAACTAAAGATACGTTCTTCCTCTTCCAGGCGGCCTTTGCCGGTACCGCCGCTACCATCGTGTCGGGGGCCGTGGCCGAGCGCATTAAGCTGATTGACTTCCTGATCTTCAGCCTCTTGCTGACGGCAGTTGCTTACCCCATTACTGGGCACTGGCTGTGGGGCGGTGGCTGGCTGGCTGACCTAGGCTTCCACGACTTTGCTGGTTCTACCATTGTCCACTCCGTTGGTGGTTGGGCGGCCCTTATGGGTGCGGCTTTCCTCGGCCCCCGGATGGGCAAGTACACCGCCGAAGGTCGGGTAAGCGCGCTGCCGGGTCACAACCTCAGCATTGCTACCCTAGGCTGCCTCATCCTGTGGTTAGGCTGGTTTGGCTTCAACCCCGGTTCTGAGCTCGCCGCCGATTTGGCTGTACCGTACATCGCAGTAACTACCAACCTAGCGGCAGCAGCAGGTGGTGTAGCCGCTACCTTTACGTCCTGGGCGCTGAGCGGCAAGCCAGACCTATCGATGACTATCAATGGCATTTTGGCCGGTCTTGTGGGCATCACGGCAGGCTGCTACGTCGTTGGCTACGCGGGTGCATTCTGGATTGGCCTTATTGCGGGCATCCTAGTTGTGTTCTCGGTTGGATTCTTCGACAGCATCAAAATTGATGACCCCGTGGGCGCGACCTCCGTGCACCTTGTGTGCGGTATCTGGGGCACTCTTGCCGTCGGCTTGTTTGCCAACCCCAACAACTTCACCCAGGGTGGTGAAGGCATTGCTGGATTGTTCTACGGTGGCGGGCTAGCCCAGCTAGGCGCTCAAATCTTGGGGATTCTAACCATTGGCTTGTTCACCGTAGTGGTGTCTTCTATCTTCTGGCTTATTCTCAAGTCGGTGCTGGGCCTTCGGGTTAGCGCCGAGGAAGAAATGAAGGGTCTGGATATTGGTGAGCACGGCATGGAAGCCTACAGCGGCTTTCTCAAAGACACCAGCGACATGACTGGCGTGATGTAGTTGACCAACCCGTCTACTGAGTCTTAGTTTGAGGCTATCTCCAGTCTTAGCAAGACAGTCTCGAATGTATTCCCCCATCGTTCTATCAGCTTTGGCTAGAAAGACGGGGGTCTCCTAAGCGCCCGAGTAGGTTACTCGGGCGCTTAGTTTTAACGTTTGAGCCGAAGGGCACGGTAACGCCAAGGCGTTCTTGGCAAATGGTTACAATGTGTCTTAAGCGCAGGAAGCACCTGGTAGGCTAAGTGGAAGCCATGACTGTCAATCCAAGTGGGTTCCATTCAGGTTCATCTTGAATACACAAATTCATGCTGAACATTCGTAGAGAACCTTTTAGGTAGACAGCTCCCTATCTTGAACCATGATCAATTCCACATCTGTAGTGGAAGAATTGCTAAGCGCAATTCCTCAGCTGAGACC
>JBARUP010000165.1:0-12852 GCA_049645805.1 Nodosilinea sp. | reverse complement strand
GCTGTGGCCTGTGGATGTATTGCAGAACTGCCGCATTTTGGCCCACTGCCCTACGGCGGGGGAGCCTGCTGTGGTGGCAGCCGCACAAGGCAGCGGCTGGGACAGCCTGTCTTTTCCTGACCAGATGCATCGACTGCGCCAGATAGCTCAGTCCTTAGGGCACGCGATCGCAATCTGGCGTAGCTCAACAGGCGACCGCAGCCTGTGGGTTTGTTCAGATGCCGATGCCGAAACTTGCCCGATACTGAGCGACCTTAGCGGCTGCGCCCAGGCTGTTATCCGTGGGGAAGCACCCCAGAGCTGGGCCTTACTCCTGGCAGAACTGGCTCAGCCATTTCCACCTCCCGCACTGCCTGAGTCAGATACCCTAACCAGAGGGTTTTACCAGAGCTGGCAGACCCTGACTGAGGCCCTAAAAGCCGTCAGCGGGGATGACCGGATGGCCTACGCTACCCTGCTGCTAGCTCGGATGATCGCAATCGCGGCCCTACAGCAGCGGGGATATTTAGGGGGTGACGAGTGGTACTTGCAGAATCAGTTTGGCCAAAGCCAGCAGCGAGGACCAAACAACTTTTTTCAAGAAGTGCTTCAGCCCCTGTGTCAGCAAGGCTTGACGCTACCCGCTGAGGAGCGCACTCCGGCGCTCAACCAGCGGCTCGGGCCGCTGCCCTTTGTGCCTACGGGGCCGTTTCGGTTTGCCGAGCTAGACCAGCGCTGGGGCCACCTGCCGCTGCCTGATACCGCCTTTGAACCGGCGCTGAACTGGCTGGCCGACCTGCTAGCTGCCAGCCCTAGCGGGCTAGATTTAGAGCTGGCAACACTCTTAGAACAGGCGGTAAATGGGCACAACGGGGCGGCTTTGGCCACGCCGGAACCCTTGCTGCGAGCCCTGTGCGATCGCACTATTCACGCCACTGTGCTCGATCGCGCTAAGGATCTAGTGGGCTATTCCTTCGACTCTACAGATCATCTCCTGATGGCGATTAGCCCCGCTCAGGCTGGAGAACTGCTGCAAGAGCTAGGACAGCTTACCCTGCTCGACCCAGCCTGTGGATCAGGTCGTTTTTTGGTAGCGGCGCTGCACCAGCTCATGGACCTCGTCCAGGGGCTGCGGGCAGTTGCTGGGCTAACGACTGCAACTATACCCAGCTGGGCAAAACCGTCCCACCTCAGCCCAACTCTAGGCCTCTGCCAACATCTGGCGACCCGCGTCCTCTACGGTCTCGATCTGTGGCTTCCCGCCGTAGAGCTAGCTCGGCTGCGGCTGTGGCTTCAGGGAGTGCAGCAGACCAGCGGGCCCACAGAGCTAGTCAGTCTGCCTGACCTGACCCTGACGGTGCTTCAGGGCAACGCCCTAGTCGGCCTAGTACGAGTTGAAGATGAGCGATTTGATCAGGTACCGCCCCGGCGCAAAGCTAGTGCCACGGCCCCACCCCTCCAGGGCAACCTGCTGCAGCCGCTGCTCGCCGACAGCTACCAGTCTACGCTAGCCGAGCGCCAGGTGCGGCTTGAGCACTACCGCAGCCAAACCCACCTGCTGGGCGAAGTGGGCAATGTGCCGACCTATGCTCAGACCGACTTTCTGCGCGATCGCCTCGACGAACTCAACACCATCGCCCACAACAAGCTTACCCAGCTGCTGTGGAGTGAGTGTAGTCAGCAGATGGGCCTGCGCGTGCCCGACCCTGCCGGCAACCGGCCCACCCGCCCCCTCAGCCCAGCCGATATTGACGCCGCTCATCCCTTCCACTGGGGATTCTATTTTCACCACCAGCTGCGCGATCGGGGCGGCTTCGACATCGTGCTCAGCCACTTTCCAAGCGGTGTTGTAGAGGCTACCCGAAGCGGGTTTACGGAGCGCTACGCTACCCTATTTGAGCAAAAGAACGTCACTCCCTCTACCTTTCTGCACAACCATCGTCAGGTGCTCACTATTGACCCTGACCTCACCCACGCTTGGGCAGAGTACCGCAGTCAGTTCACCTGGCTGAGTCAATATCTGCGCCGCTGTAACCATTATCCTCACAGCAGTGAGGATAGCGAAGGCCAAAGACGGCTCTACTGGTCACGGCTGTTTCTGGAACGCAGCCTGCAGCTTCTGAGGCCCGGCGGCCGCTGCGGCGTGCTGCTCGATCCGTTCTGGGCCCAGAGCAACAGCGGCCCTCTACGCCACTGGCTAGAGCGCCAGACAAACGTAGCCACTGTGCTCGATTTATCAAATCATCGGGGGCTCTGGCCCGGCGCATCATCTCGCACGGCCCTTTGCGCGCTGTGGTTGCTCCACCAGGGGCCAACCCCAAGCTGCCCTTACAGCGCCTACGCCAAGGCCGCCAGTGCTCTAGCTCCGGCGGCCTTGGCAAAGATTCTACAGCGCCTTATTCACCTGGCGAAATAGGGCGACCAAGTCAGCAGAGTTATCGATCACGACATCTGCTCGCGCTACTTTTTCAGCTAGCGGCATCTGACTTAGAATGCGAGCGTTGGCCTGCTCTAGGCTCAGACCGCTGCGCTTTATCAGGCGCTGGCGCTGATCCGACAAAGAACAGGTAACGACCCAAACCTCGCTGACCTGCTTGGTTAGGCTGGTCTCAAACAGAAGGGGAATCACCTGCACTACCACCGGAGCCTGAGAGAGTGCTGTCATCGCCTGGCTAAAGCTCTCACGCACTACCGGATGAATCTGTTGCTCTAGCCAGGCCTTTTCAACAACGTCGCTAAAGACAATTTCCCCTAGCTTGCTTCGGTTCAGGGTGCCGTCTTCATTCAGCGAGGGAGCTCCGTAGCGGGCCGCAATTGCCCCTAGAGCAGCCGTCCCTGGCTCCACCGCCCGCCGAGCGTAGACATCGGCATCGAGCACGGGGAGATGGTGTTTCTGCGCCAGATAGTCAGCCACGGTCGACTTGCCCGTAGCAATCCCCCCGGTTAGACCAATCACGCGCTGGCCCATGCGGCGATCGCCTCCGTCAGTGCTTCTATCGTATATTCAGCGGGTTCAATATCAACTCGGCCCAGCAGGGCGCGGCAGGTTTCGGATGTCTTAGGACCAATAGAGGCGATCGCCAAATCTTCTAGGGTGTCACCCCAGTCTGCCCCCAATCCCTGCTCCAGAAGCTGAGCTGTATGAACTACGGTTTTAGAACTGGCAAAGGTGAGTACATCTACCCGCCTCTGCTTTAGAGCGGTTAGAGCCTCAGGACTCGCGGCTCTAGGACAGCCCGACTCGTAGGCAGCTACCTCCACTACTTCCGCCCCAGCCGCCGTGAACCGCTGCACCAGAACTTCTCTGCCGCCGCTCTCGACTCGGGGAAACAGCAGCCGCTGTCCCGTCACGGCTTCAGGAAAGTGGGCCACTAAAGAATCAGCCACGAAGTCAGGAGGAGTAAAGTCAGACATTAGCCCTCGCTGGCGCAGCACCTTGGCCGTTTTTCGGCCTACCACAGCAATCTTTAGCGTCCCCAGCGATCGCAGATCTTTTCCCCGAGCCAGCAGCCGGTCTAAGAAAAAAGTAACGGCATTGGCGGAGGTCAGAATTAACCAGTGAAAGCTGGGCAGAGCCGCGATCGCCTCGTCCAGCCCCGTCCAGCTTGACGGCGGGTGTAGCTCAAGGGCAGGCAGGTCAACCACCGCTGCCCCTTGAGCAGTAAGCAGGTCGACAAAGGCGCTGGACTGCCCGACAGCGCGGGTAACCACAACGGTCTTGGTAGAGAGGGGGAGGGGAGAAGCGTTAGTGGTGGTTTCTAGTAGTCCTGGATTTTGAGCTTTGAGTCTTGAGTTTTGAACTTCGGCAGGGGAGGTTAAGTAGCGGCGGAGGCGAACGACTTCGCCAAAGACAATCACGCAGGGAGAAAGCGTTTCACCACGGGTAACCTGACCAATGGTGAGCAAAGTACCTTCCCAGATCTGCTGCTGGG
This sequence comes from Nodosilinea sp., assembly GCA_049645805.1. Taxonomy (GTDB): domain Bacteria; phylum Cyanobacteriota; class Cyanobacteriia; order Phormidesmidales; family Phormidesmidaceae; genus Nodosilinea. The sequence goes on along the minus strand of JBARUP010000165.1, from coordinate 8,941 downwards.
GGTGACCGCTCCAGCGCACGATAGCTACAGGCATGTCGCCTCGACAGCCGTTTTGGCGCAGGCGCTGCACAATATCTGCCAGGTGTCGGCTGCCCATCAGCACTACTAAAGTTTTTAGTCGGGCCAGGGCATCCCAGTCGAGCAGGTCAGGGTCGTGGGCCGTGACTACGGCAAAGCCGGGGCTCCATATCGGATCAGTGAGGGGAATACCGGCCAGTAGCGGAGCCGCTAGAGCAGAGGAAACACCGGGAACGACTTCTACCGGGCAGTTTGCCTCCCGGAGGGCCTGCACCTCGGCGGCGGAGCGACCAAAAATGAATGGGTCACCGCTTTTAAGCCGCACCACTGAGCGTCCGGCGAGAGAGAGTTTTACCAAGAGCTGGTTAATGTCAGCCTGGGCAGTGCTGGGCTGTCCGCCGCGCTTGCCCACGTCAATGCGATCGCACCCCGCAGGCAGCAGGTCCAGCAGTGCCTCATCCACCAGGGCGTCGTAGACCAAACACTCGGCCTGCTGTAGCAGGTCGTAGCCCCGCAGAGTGAGGTAGCCGAGGCTCCCCGGCCCGGCCCCCACGATATACACCATCCCCGGTTCAGTCATGGCAACAGACAACACTGTGTAGATGCTTCAATGGTCGCAGATGACTGCCTAGATTTGAATGAGTCACCTCTTTATCAGCTAAAGCCGCCAAGACCAAGCCTTCCACCAATGACCCAACAAGACAAGCTCTTACTTAAAATCCTTCGGGGCAAGTCGGATACCAATATTCCCTTTGAGCCGCTGTGCCAATTGCTTAGGTCATTAGGATTTGAGGAGCGCATCAGAGGAAGCCATTACATCTTCTCTAAGGATGGCGTAGAGGAAATTCTCAACCTCCAGCCAAAACAGGGAAAGGCCAAAGCCTACCAGGTCAAATAGGTAAGAATTATCGTCTTGAAATATGAGCTAGGGGAATAATATGCCAATTAAATATGAACTGATTATCTACTGGAGCAAAGAGGATCAATCTTTCATTGTTGAAGTGCCTGAGCTTTCTGGCTGTGCTGCCGATGGGGAAACCTACCAAGCAGCCGTGGCTAACGTGGAGGTCGTTATTAAAGAACGGATAGAAACCGCTCAGGAACTGGGTCGCCCTATCCCTACCCCCAAAGGCCGTCTCCTATTTGCCTAACTGTGCATTCTCTCGTTCCCATACTCTGCTTGGGAACGTCACAGTGGTGCTCCTGCGTCGTCGAGCTTGGGGCTCAGGAGCGTGTGGGGACAAGCAACGACAGAGATTTCTCCCGACATCAAGCCACCTGCCCAGCCTGAAAAATCTGCTCAGCGGTCAGGTCCAGCTCTGGAAAGGTTAGCGAGGCTACCTGGTCTTTTCCTCGGAACTGCCTAACTTGATAGTCGTCTCCAGTCAGTTGATAGATAGACAATGTAGGCAATTTCTCAGCCCCAATATAACGAGTGGCCCCTAATCTCAGATAATCTACAACCCAATACTCCGGAACTTGTTGATTTCTGTACTCCGCCAGCTTGTAGAGATAGTTGTCTATTTTAGAACTTTCGCTGACAATCTCGACTACCAATAAAGCTGGGGCTTCCAACACTGCTGAGCGAGTACCCAGAGCTTCTAGATCGTGCTGCTGAGCCACTAACACATCAGGGAGCCGGGCCGTGGCGTCTTCGGTGCGTTGTCTCACATCGCCGCGCACGGCTTCCCAGCCCAGACCAAGGCGAGCAATTTCATCGTCAAACTGGCGTTCAAGGAATTTAGCAATTTTGCTGTGGGGCCAGGGGGCAGGAGTCATGGGCAACAAAAGACCTCGCACCAGTTCGTAGCGAGTGTCAGTGCCATCGTCATGATGGAGGTACTGAGCAAATGTCAGGGTAGTTAGGGGCACCGGCGAAACTGCATTGGAAACCATGGCTACCCCCCGAGTGGACTGCTTCTAGTGTAATCGGTAACTATACTTCGAGAAAAGGCCGTGTTTCTGATCAGGTGGCATGGCGTGGAGAAAGCCCCAGGCCCTACAATGCCGTTCAAGAGATATACTTTTGGAGCTTTCCGATGCTCACCTTTTACCATACCCCGCTGTCGATTAACTCCCGCCGAGTGTGGGTGGCGCTACTAGAGAAAAACCTGCCCTTTGAAGCCCGCGTCGTTGCCCTCAGCGGCGATCAGCTTCAGCCCGAGTTTTTGAGCCTCAACCCCTTTCACCATATCCCCGTGCTGGTAGATGACGGCTTTACCGTGATTGAGTCCTTCGCCATTCTGGACTATTTAGACGCCAAGTACCCAGACCCCTCCCTACTGGCCACTGCACCAGAGGATGTTGCTACTATCCGCATGGTTGAAATGGTGACGGTAAATGAGCTAGTACCGGTTATCAACCCGTTGATCAAGCAAATGATGGGGTTCGGCCAGGATGCTGAGGAGGTAATTGAGCAGGCTCAGCAAAAGTCTAGGGTCGTGCTTGACTTCTACGCCAACAAGCTAGGAGATGGCCTGTTCTTCTGCGGCGACCAGTTTACCCTAGCGGATATTGTTGCGGGTACCTTCGCTCCCTGGTTCGAAGGGCTCGGGCTGCCCATGGCCAACTACCCAACCCTGCAGACCTGGACCAGTCGCTTAGTCGAACGACCCAGCTGGCAGACTACTCAGCCCACTGCCAAGGATTTAGCGGCTTTCCGCGATCGCATGCAGCAGCGCATGGCCGCTCAGGGCCAGTAGCAGGGTGGGTCTGACGCGCGCGTTTCTCTGGTCTGGGGTGCTGGGAGTGGGAACCTTGGCGCTAGCGCTGCGCCTGTGGCATCTGGGGCAACCCCACGCCCTGGTGTTTGACGAGGTTTACTACGTCCCCTTTGCCCTCGACTATCTAAAGGGCAACCCCAGCTTTGACGCCCACCCGCCGCTGGGTAAATATTTGATCGCCCTGGGTCTGTGGCTGGGGCAGTGGCCCGCCGCCTGGCTGGGCTGGCCCACAGCGGAAGTAGAAGGTTCCCTAGTCAGCCCGCTGGCCTTTCGCTGGCTAAATGCGGTGGTAGGCTCAGCGATTCCGCTATTGCTGACGGTCCTGGCCTTTGCCCTCAGCAGTGCGTACAGCCCCCAGCGGCGACGCACCTTCGCCCTGCTGGCCGGTCTGCTGCTAGCTACCGAAGGGCTGATTCTGGTAGAGTCGCGCCTGGCGCTGATCAACATCTACGGCATAGCCCTAGGGCTGCTGGGCCAGTGGGCCTGGGTTAGGGCACCGCAGTCTCGTCACCCGGTCCGCTGGCGCTGGGCTGCAGGGGTAGCGCTGGGGGCCGCCATCAATGTGAAGTGGAACTGGGCCGGGTTTTGGCTGGGGCTGCTGCTGTGGGATCTAGGGTCTTATCCACTCCATCCCTCCATTCGAAACTCAAAACTCAAAACTCAAAACCTTAGCCGGGTTGTCTACCTAGGCCTAGTTCCCCTAACAACCTACACCCTGCTGTGGATGCCGCACCTAGCCCTAACGGGTGAATCGCTGGTGACAGTCCATCGGCAGCTTTGGTCCATCCATCAGCTGATCGGGGCGGGGGCAGACCATGCCTACTGTTCGCCCTGGCACAGCTGGCCGCTGATGCTGCGGCCAGTGGCCTATTTCTTTGAGCGCTCTGAAGGCGTGACGACGGCCATTCACGCTATGGGTAATCCGGTACTGTGGTGGCTGTCTACAGCGGCGGTGCTGGCCCTAGCTCTGGGCTGGCTGGGGCGACAAATAGCCGCTAACTCCAAGACACCCCGTAGGGGCGCAGCATGCTGCGCCCCTACAACCAGCCCGGTCGTCACATTCGTTTTGACCAACTACCTAGCCAGCTGGCTGCCCTGGGTGCTAGTGAGCCGCTGCACGTTTCTGTATCACGCCATGGGAATGGCAACGTTCAGCGCTCTGGGGCTGGCGTGGCTGATGGCGCAGTGGGTGGAGAGTCACCGCGATCGCCCGCTGGCGCTGGTGCTGCTGATCGCGATCGCCCTCAGCTTCTGGTTTTGGCTGCCGCTGTACCTGGGTCTGCCTCTATCGTCAGCAGCCCTGCAACGCCGCTGGCTGCTGCCGGGGTGGATTTAGCCCCGCATCCAACGGAATGCTGCAACCCGAAAAGGCTTTGCGCTCGCGCGATCGGATTCAGTGTAGCGGTGAACTATGCGCCAGTCTATTCAATATCCGTGTTCGGCCAAAAACTCTAGCGACAGCCCATCGTTCGTCGGAGACGCTTCGCCGCCCGCTACAAACTTCTCTACATATTTGCCCAACATATCGCCCTCTAGGTTCACCGCCTGACCGGGGCGCAGGTGTTGCAGCGTGGTTTCGCGGTAGGTCACCGGGATTACCGCCGCCGCAAACCAGTCGCCGCTGGGGCTACAGTCTGCCACCGTCAGGCTAATCCCGTTTACCGCAATGCTGCCCTTGGGCACGATGTAGCGAGCCACCCGGCGATCGCTCACCGTAAAGCTCAGCTGCCACGAGTCTTCAGTGGCAACCGCCGCCTCTAGGTGGCCCTGCCCGTCGATGTGACCACTCACAAAATGGCCGCCAATTTTGCTCCCCACCCGCAGCGACGACTCCAGGTTAACCCTGCTGCCGTCGGCAAGTCGGCCCAGACTAGTGCGATCGAGGGTTTCCGGCGAAACCGCCGCCACAAAGCCGTCAGCCAAGATGGTCTCTACCGTTAGGCAAATTCCGTCTACGGCAATGCTATCGCCCGGATCTACGTCTGTCAGTGCCGGGGGCAGTGCCGTGGGCTCCCAGCGGATATAGGCCTGGGTGCCACCTTTGTGGAAGAGAGTTCCCTGCGCTTGAATAAGTCCGGTGAACATGGCCGTAACCTTAAGAAAATCCTTATGGGAACTGCGGGCTGCCCAGGGCAGGATCAGGGCACACTTAAAGGAATAATTTTTTCTTTATAGAGTATCCCAGATTCAATCAGCCAGCAGATAAGCTTTAGGTAGACTAGACAAGCGCTCTGTAGTTAAGAGCGGGTTTGAGAATGCTCTCTGCTCTCCCGACCTACTAGCCATGCAAATAGCCTGGTACGCAAGCCCAGTACACTAGTAGAGTACCGCTTCCAGGTTAACCGAAACGCTAGAGCACGCCAATCAACGGATCCAAGAGGCCAAGCCAATGATTGAAATGAGAGTCGCCGGGATTGCCCTAGATGCGATGTCGCGAACTCCGGTGATTTTGCTGCGAGACACCACCGATCGCCGTCAGGTACCTATCTATATCAGTCGCGAGCAGGCTAACTCAATCATCGCGGTGCTCGAAAATCAGCCCGCTCCCCGGCCCCTAACCCACGATTTGTTTGTAAACCTGCTCGACGAGTGGGATATGACCCTCGAGCGGGTCGTCATCCATTCGCTACAAGACAACACCTACTACGCCCTGCTCTCCCTTTCTAGGGGTGAAATTCGCCGCGAGCTAGACTCTCGCCCCAGTGACGCGATCGCGATCGCCCTGCGGCTTGACGCCCCCATCTGGGTCATGGAAGAGGTGATTGCCGAGGCCTCTATTCCGGTTGATCGAGATGCCGACGAAGCCGAAAAGCAGGCCTTTCAGGCATTTTTGGCCAACATTAACCCCTCCGACTTTACCGACCGGGGCAAGTCTTCGACCAGCAACGATACCTTAGAAAGTTCTGACTCCTAGGGCATGCGCTATCGGCGGTTTGGTCGCACTAATCTATCGCTTTCGGTGCTGTCTCTAGGCACCATGCGCGCCCTAGGGTCAGAGCAGGTGTTTTACGATACCCTGACCGCTGGGCTAGCGCTGGGCATTAACCATATCGAAACCGCCCAGGGCTATGGCATCAGCGAGCGCTGGCTAGGAAACTTTCTCAAAACGGCTGAGGTACCCGAGAATTTGGTGATTACCACCAAGATTCCGCCGCAGCCCGATGCCGCCGCTATGGCTCAGCGCATTGAGGTATCTCTAAAACAGCTAGGCCGCAGCTATGTTCACTGTCTCGCTATCCACGGCGTCAACACCCCTGAGCACCTAGCCTGGATTAGCGATCCGGAGGGCTGCATGGCGGCGGTGCGAAGGTTCCAGGCCGCAGGTAAGATTGGCCACGTGGGCTTTTCGACCCACGGCAGCCGAGCGGTAATTGAGGGAGCGATCGCGACCAACCAGTTCGACTTCGTCAACCTGCACTACTACTATTTTTTCCAGCACCACGCCCCGGTTATCGACCTCGCTGCCGAGCGGGACATGGGCATCTTCATCATCTCCCCTGGCGACAAAGGCGGCCTGCTCTATACCCCGCCTGCCAAACTTGAGGAACTCTGTGCGCCCTTTACCTCGCTGGCGCTCACCTACCGCTGGCTGCTGAGCGATGCCCGTATTACTACCCTCAGCACCGGCCCCGCCACTGCCGCAGAGCTCACACCTCTAAAATTCCTGGGTGATCAAACCTGTGCCCTGACTACCGCAGAGCTTGCCGCTCTCGAACGGCTCTCGGCGCGCGAATCTGCTGCCCTGGGGAGCGATCGCTGTGCCCAGTGCTATGACTGCCTGCCCTGTCCCGAAGCCATCAACATTCCAGAAGTGCTGCGACTCAGAAATCTGGCTGTAGCCTACGATATGCAGGCCTTTGGTGAATACCGCTACCGCATGTTTGAAAATGCGGGCCACTGGTTTCCCGGTCGCAAAGCCAGCGGCTGCACCGACTGCGGCGACTGCCTGCCCCGCTGCCCCGAAAATTTAGATATTCCTACCCTGCTGCGCGACACCCACAGTCGTCTGCAAGGCCCCGCCCGCCGCCGTCTGTGGGATAATTAGCTCATCGCTGTGCCGCCCTATGGCCGCTGCTCCTGGCCAGGTTGTTATACTAGCGAAGTGACATTTCTGGCGAAGCGGCCTAGTAGGCACCGCGTTTGGGGAAGGCGGGTGAAGAAGGACCGATCTTTTTAGAACCTACTGTTCTTATCGTCAAAACGTTTATCTTTGAGATCAAAGGCACTCGCCCCCAATCACTCACCCAGAGCCGAAGCATACCGTGGAAGAACAAAAGCAACCCTCCGAAGTCATTACCCTGCTCTCGAGCCGTGAGCTAGAGAGAATGCGAGCAGCCTGTCAGCTGGCCGCCCGGCTGCTCGACTACCTGACGCCCCACGTTAAGCCCGGCGTCAGCACCCAAGAACTCAATGATCTGGCCGAAGCCTGGACTCAAAAACACGGTGCGAAGAGCGCTCCACTGGGCTACGCGGGCACGGTGATGCCCTTTCCCCGCTCTATCTGCACCAGCATTAACGAAGTCATCTGCCACGGCATTCCCAACGGCGAAGACGTGCTGCGCGACGGCGACATCATCAATATCGACGTTACGCCTATTCTTGACGGCTACCACGGCGATACTAGCCGCACCTTTTTGGTAGGCGAGCCATCCCCCGCCGCCCGTCGTCTGGTGGAGGTCACTCAAGAAGCTATGTGGCGCGGCATCCGCACCGTCAAGCCCGGGGCACGGGTGGGCGATATCGGCGCTGCCATTCAGGCCTACGCCGAGGGCGAGGGCTTCTCGGTGGTGCGAGACTTTGTGGGTCACGGCGTTCACCGCATTTTTCACGCCGCGCCGCAGATTCCCCACTATGGCGAACCGGGCAAGGGTAAGAAGCTGCGCCCCGGCATGGTATTTACCATCGAGCCAATGATCAATATCGGCAGCCACGAGGCCGAAATTCTCGTTGACGGCTGGACGGCCATTACCGTCGATCGCCAGCTCTCGGCCCAGTTTGAGCACACTGTAGCCGTCACTAAAGACGGCGTAGACGTATTGACGCTTTCGCCCGTTAAGGTGCTGGCCTAGCGATCGCGAGTTCTACAAAATCAAAAACAATGGATGGAGATTGGGCGCACAAAGCTGCTAGAAGCTGTGGGTATGCCCGTTCACGAAGTGCTCCAGCAGGGCATCGCGCCAATTTTGGTGGAGACAAACATTATCTATAAACTGCCGCTGTACTTGGGCGATCGCGTGCAGGTTCAGATGTGGCTATCTGAGCTACGCAATGCCTCCGCCATAATACAGTTCCAGTTTTACAATGGCGACCAGGTACTTGCCGGGTAGGGTCGGTGAGAGGACATTGCCCTCGCCCACCGGGAACGCTTTGCCGACCATCCGCCGGTCAATACCACCGTCGAGATTCCTCGACTGATGAACCCCGACATGCTGGTCGAAATTGAGGTGGAAGCGCTCTGTGACGAGACGCCCGCCCCACCCCTGGTGCCTCGTTTCGAAGGTACTGTTCTGGGTCGCCCGATTCAGCCCGCTTCGTTTCCACCCGTTACTGCCAAAGAGCTAGACGAAGGTTGCTTAGACTAGGTCGATTCGCAATCCTCACAGTCGACAGGAATACGTCCCTGCTTTGCAGCGGCTACCAGGCAGTCGTAGTCTTGCTCAGTCTGGTCGGCGTAGGCTTCAGCAAAGGAAACCAGCGCTTCGGCTAAAGATTTACCGCTGCCCACATAGCCCGCTAGCATCGCCGCATCGCCCGACTTAGCGTGGGCCAGAGCCAGGGCCCAGCCGCAGAGATCGCAGTAGTCGGGCAGGTGCGAAACCGGAAATCTGCCTGGCTCGAGCTTAACACCTCCTTTCATGTCGCGCAGCTGACGAATGTAGTAATGGATGCCCTCTAGCTCACCCCAGCCTAGAAAAATATCGGCAGACCCCTGAATTAACCGCTGGCCAATTACCACCCGCCTCCCTTGGTGATGGTCGGGTAGCCGGTATCCACACAGGGCGTCAGAATAGGGTGCTAGTACCGAGGGCTGAGCTTCTTTGACCTGCAAAAACAGCGGATCGCTGGCATCGTTGCCTTCTAGGTAAGCAACCCAGCAGCGGGTGCCGACGCTGCCGACTCCTACCACTTTGCGGGCCACGTCCAGCAGCCGATAGCGCGACAGCAAAAACCGCCGATCACCGCCCAGAGAAGCCATATAG
>JBARUP010000164.1:0-3104 GCA_049645805.1 Nodosilinea sp. | reverse complement strand
ACCGTGGCCAGGGGTAAGCTACCCGATTCAAGATCGGCGATGATGCCTTCGACGGCAGCGACGGTGGCTTCGTAGCTCCAGTTGGGAGGGGTGGAAAGGGATTTTTTAGGCATGGGATGAGGCAGATAAGGGGGTGAGGAAGTGAGAAAGATAAGGTAGGGCTAGCTAGGGGGTGGGGGATGAATTTCGGTGACCTGGACGGTAAGACTGCCCTGGGCAAGCTGGAGCTGAAGGGTTTGACCAGGAGTGGTAGCGGTGGCCTGGGTAACGAGCTGATCGGTTTCATCGCGGACCAGGGCATAGCCGCGTCTGACCACAGTGTCGGGGTCAAGGGTCATCAGATGGCTGCGCAGGGCCTCGGTGCGATCGCCTGCCTGCCGCAGCTCTATCTGTACCCCCTGCCCCAAACGACGCTTGAGCTGTTTGAGGTGCAGCGTCTGCTGCTGTACCCGCTGGTCGAGGCGCACTCGCAGCAGGCCCTGGCCCAGATGATGAAGATCGCCCCGGGCCTCGCTTAAGTGTTCAGCGATCAGCGTTTTGACCTGGGTCACCCGCTGGCGGTGGGCGGCCGCTAGATCGGCTAAAGCTGGTACAGCGGCGATCGCCGCGGCGGTTGGCGTATGGGCGCACACGTCTGCTGCTAGGTCCGCTAGGGCTTCGTCGCGCTGGTGGCCGATGCCCGTTATGACCGGAATCGGGCAGGTGGCTACGGCCCGCACGACCCGCTCGTCGTCAAAGCACTCTAAGTCTTCGCTAGCTCCGCCGCCGCGAGCAAGAATTAGCACCTCGGCGCGACCGTCGGCAGCAACGCGATCGATCGCAGCAACAATAGATGCAGGTGCAGCGTTGCCCTGCACCACAGCCGGGGCAAACAGAACGTGCAGGCCAGGATGGTGGTGCCGCAGCGATCGCTGGATGTCTCCCCACGCCGCTGCCTGAGGCGATGACACCACGGCAACGGTCTGGGGTAGGGCAGGCAGCGATCGCTTATAGTCAGCATCGAACAGGCCCTCGGCGGCCAGCCGCTGGCGCAGCTGGCGGTAGCGCAGGGCCTTGAGACCGTCACCGCTGGGCAGTACCTGCCAGACCGTGAGCTGATAGCTGCTGCGCTGGGGGTAGATCTTCACTGTGCCCAGCACAATTACCTGGTCGCCTAACGCTGGTAGGGCGCTCAGCCGCGCCTGCTGACTGCGCCAGACCACGGCATTGATGGCGGCCCCAGTGTCGGGGTCGGTGAGGGTAAAAAACAGCCCCTTGGCATGGCTATTAGCGCTCGATACTTCTCCCACTACCCACACCTGACGCAGGGTAGGGTCAGCCTCAAAGACAGCCTTTATATAGTCAACGAGGCCCCCAACGCTGAGGGCTGCGGGGGCTGTGGCAGAAGTGAGGTCATGGGTCATTGGGAAACAGGCTGAATCAATCTCTAGTGTGGGCTAGAGCGCGGTGAACATCAACCTGGTGTAGGGCAGTTCTTATCAGACTTCGCAGAGTGCTGCCGCTTAACCTGAGCAGGCTCTTGAGGCTCTCGAACCCGCTAGTGCAGCAGCTCAATGGGATGACTAAGGCTTTCGCCAATGGCATAGCAATTACGCCCCTGGGCTTTGGCCCTATAGAGGGCTAGATCGGTTCGGTGAACCAGCTCTCGAGGAGAGTGCTCCTCCACCGAGGGGCGATGACACATAACGCCAAAGCTAAGCGTTATCACTTCGGCAACTCGGGAACAGGCGTGGGGCAAGCTGCGCCGGGCGATCGCGGCCTGAACGTTTTCAACCACCTCAACGGCTCCCTCCAGGGTCGTGTTGGGCAGCAGCAGCACAAATTCCTCACCGCCGTAGCGGGCCGCCAGGTCGCCGGGTCGCCGCACCACGCTGCTCAGCACTTGGGCTACCTCACGCAGGCAGTGGTCGCCGGCTAGATGGCCGTAGTTGTCGTTGTAAGGCTTGAAGTAGTCGATATCACAGAAGATAAGCCCCAGAGGCTTTTGCCGACGACGAGCCCGCTGCCACTCTAGGTCTAGCGCCTGATCAAAACTACGGCGGTTAGCAATTTCGGTCAGGCCGTCTACGGTGGCTAGCCGGTTGAGCTCGGCGTTAAGCCGTTTGAGCTTTTGGTTGAGGTCGGCCTGCACAGCTTCGGCCTGCTTGCGCTTGGTGACGTCGCGCACAATTATCAGTGCCTCGCTAGCGTTGATGGGCACTACCCGCGACTCTTCGTAGCGCCGCTCATCGTCTAAATCTACAGCGTGTTCGTAGCGCTGCTGCACCCCCGTGTCGAGGGCCTGTCGGACGAACTGCATGCTCTGATCGGCCAGCTCACGAGACAACTCGCGGTAAATTGACTGGCGAGCGCCATCACTTGAACTATAGAGCCCGGTCTCGTCGCCGGAAATAAGGTTGAGAACGTGGCCGTCCCGGTCAACTCGCATCATCAGATCGGGGATGGCGTCTAGAATAACCTGCTGAGTTGCCCGCTGCTCCTCTAGGTCTAGCTCGGACTGCTTTCGATCGCTGATATCGGTGGTCGTGCCGTCAATACGAATCGGGTTGCCGGTGTCATCACGCACTAGACGGGCCTGTTCTCGCACCCAGCGCTGGGTGCCGTCGACCCTCAAAATACGGTACTCGTGGTCGATCTTAGCGTGCTCTGCCAAGGCCTTAAGATTAGCTAGCAGCCGTGGTTCATCCTCAAGATGAACACAGCTGAGCCAAAGCTTCGTGTCGTACACAAAAGCCTCATGTGGGTAGCCATAGAGGGTTTGGACGGCGTCGTTAACGTAGATAATTTCTAGCGTTTCAGGGTGTATTGACCATACGACAGACTCTAAAGAGTTGAGAATGCTGTCAATGCGCTGCTGCTGCGATTGCAGTTCGGCCTTAGTCCGCTCTAGCTTTTCGGCATTGCTGATTACCCACTGCTCTAGGTGACGCGATATGGCCGCAAGCTCCGCTTCTTTTTGCTTGCGGTCGGTGACATCTCGCCAGACAGTCAGGTGGCGGCTGGGGGTGATGTGGGCAGTAGTGGCAAACTCTACTGTTTTAACGCTGCCGCTGGCGAGTCGTATCTGCTGATTGCCTCGAGTCTGCACGTGGGCAATCAGATGC
>JBARUP010000163.1:0-3046 GCA_049645805.1 Nodosilinea sp. | reverse complement strand
GGGTTAGCCCGTCGTAGAAGCCTGGTGCTGCGATCGCATCCGCACTGAAATGGTAGCTAAAGTTGTTGTTGTAGCCGTGCAAATCGCTATTGAATCGGAGCGATTAGGCTCTAATAAGCAATGCTCTCTTTAGAGACCATTGCCCACGGCTGTGATCGGTAGCTTCGACGACGCACGCGGCACATTGAAGCGGCGTAAATAATTTTAGTCTATCCCTAGAAGCCAAAAAATAGTCATAAAGCTGAAAATAACGGACAATTCTATCAAAAAAACTGCTTTTCTTGCTGATTTTAGACAAATCAAACGTCAAGCTATACTTGATTTCAAACACTTTATCGTTATGCTTTTAAGCACTGGCCATCAATGCCCTAAATTAAGATGAAAAATGACACATAGCTCCTTGGTCAATCTCACCTTGCCAGTAGTTATACAAGAAATCAAGAACGTTTTAGCGGCATACCCCAAACATCCTTATCAATCCTCTTTTTCGATACCTGAATTGCACCAAAAGCTGGTTGCCTACGTGCTCAGTCAGGTGCCTAACCGCCAAGGTATAAAAGAGACGCAGGGAACATCCATTAGGCTCAAGGCTGATCACCATTCCCTTTTGCAGGAGCGACTACTGATAGACATGATTATTCGTGGCGGCATTCTGTATCTCTTACGCGAAAATGCTGGCCGACCGAGTCACCATCTTCCGCGTGTTTGAGGTCAACCGTAATTGAGTAATTGAGTAATTGAGGTAGAGGGCCTCTCAGTTTTGCAAGCTTATTCTCATCCCCCACCCCCTGCTCCGCACCTCCTGCGGCCTACGCTAAAAAGGGGAGAAAGGGTGCAGTTAAATAGACATGGCCCCCGCCACCAGGCCCGCTACCCCTGCCACTAAGACCTCGCTGCGCGCGCCCCCTGCGCCGCCGCCACCCCAACCACGAGACTAGCGGTGGAGACAATACCGTCGTTGGCCCCCAAAACTGCCGCCCGCAGCCAGCCGATGCGTCCTGTACGATGTCGCTCCCAATGACGTCCCGGCATAGTCAGACTCCACTCATGACGGCAGAGATAAAGACTCATTTTGCCTCATCTACCATTTGTATCGAGGCTTCCTCCACCTCACGGGCTACTTCAGCTAACGCCACATCCTCAGACAGATCCGCCAGCATGTGCCCTGGCTTGATTAGGCCGATTTTGGTGACACCTTTTTCTGCAAATACCGAAGCGGCAGCGAATAGGCGAGGTCTCATCTGGCAAAGAGTTGGTAAAAAATTGGTAGGACGGTTTATTGAGAACCGCTATAATTTGAGACCCAGAGGGGTTGAGAAAATTTTCTGAACTTCGTTTGGGATGAAGGGGCCGTGGGTTCGAATCCTGCTGTCCCGATTTGCCTTTTTGCACAAGCGTTCGGCTTGTTTAGGCTACTGAATCTTTGCTGAGTTTAGGCAACCCGAGTGGTGTAGCAGCTGGTCGAGAATGGCCTCATCCCCCTGTCTTCTCACCCCCGATTCTATGATCACCCCTCACCCCTCCACTGACTTCCGCTCCGACACCGTCACCTGGCCTACTTCGGCTATGGTCGAAGCAATGGCCACTGCTGAGCTAGGCGATGATGTCTATGGCGAAGATCCCACCGTCAATGAGCTAGAGGCCCTAGCGGCTGACCTGCTGGGTAAAGAAGCGGGGCTATTCGTCACCAGCGGCACCCAGGGCAATCTGATTGCTGCCCTTACCCACGCCCAGCGCGGCGACGAAGCCATTCTGGGCGAAGATGCCCACACCTTCTGCTGGGAAGCCGGAGGAATCGCTGTGCTGGGCGGCATTACCCCACGTCCGCTGCCCACCGACAGCCGGGGCCGCATGGCGCTAGATCAGATCAAAGCGGCTATTCGCGTTGACAATCCCCACCTGCCCCACAGCCGCCTAATTTTGTTGGAGAACAGCTCTGGCGGCAATCACGGTGCGGCCATCGAGCCCGGATATTTTGAAGCGATTAGTACCCTAGCGCAGCAGCACGGCCTCAGCGTCCACCTCGATGGAGCGCGGCTGTTCAACGCCCTTACAGCTCTAGGCCAGCATCCCACAGCTATTACTGCCCAGGTTGACTCGGTGAGCGTATGCCTCAGTAAGGGTCTATGTGCTCCGGTTGGGTCGGTGCTAGTGGGCAGCGAGGCGTTTATTCACCAGGCGCGTCGCCATCGCAAGCTGCTGGGCGGCAGCATGCGTCAGGCCGGTGGGCTGGCGGCGGCGGGCCTGCTAGCGCTCAAAAACATGACCCAGCGGTTGCAGATCGACCACGACAACGCCCAGATGCTGGCTCAGGGGCTAGCCACAATTCCCGGCATTGAGCTCGAACCAGCAGTGGTCGAAACTAATATGGTGTTCTTTGACCTAGCTGAGGAGATAGCGCTCTCTCCCCAGCAGCTGATCAAAACGCTTAAGACTGACTATGGTCTTCACCTCGGCGGCTACGGCGGTCGTACTCTGCGGGCCGTTACCCACTACTGGATTGAATCGACCCAGGTAAGCCAGCTGGTCGAGGCAATTCGCAGCAGTCTCGTCGGTGCGGGATAAGGAGATGACAAGATAAAGTTTTTAGCCTGGATTAGTTTCCACTTTCCTCACCTACCTCACTTTCTTTACCACCTCACCTTCCTGCCGCTACCCATTGCGCTGCACCTCAGAGCTGGCTACACTTAGCCCAGCAATCTGATCCCATCTCCCCACCTTTTATGGAATGGCATGTGACTGACGCCTATGGCCTACGGGTCATTGACTCCGAAATTGGCGATCATAGCTTCTCGCCCTCGGAGTATGAAATCGTGCGTCGAGTTATTTATGCCACCGCAGACTTTGACTTCAAGGATCAAATCTACTTTTCTGATCAGGCCCTACAGTCGGGAGCTGCTGCGCTGGCGGCCCGTACTACCATCATCGTGGATGTGCCTATGGTGCAGGTGGGGATTACTCCTAGCATCCAGAACACCTTTGCGAACCCCGTCTACTGCAGTATGGATGCGCTGACTCGACCTCAAAAAGGCAAAAGTCAGGCGTC
>JBARUP010000162.1:0-1701 GCA_049645805.1 Nodosilinea sp. | reverse complement strand
AAGCTGGGCAGCTTTAACGTGACCGCCAAGGGCATCACCGTAAACCAGCGCAACTTCGACATTCAAAGCGTGCGCTACCTGCTCATTCTGGGCCTGCTGACCGCCGCTTCCCTGGTGGCCGTGCCGTTTTGGCTTTTGCTCAGCCCCGAAGATACCCAGGCGGTGCTAATTAATGCCCTGTGGTGCAGCTTTAACCTGGTGCTGGTGCTGGCCGCCTGTTTGGTAGCGCTCGAACAGCCCCAGCTCCGCCGCGCCCACCGTCTGCCCCGGCAGCTAACCGCCATTGTCCACAGCGACGGCCACAGCTGGACAGGTAAAACCATTGACGTCAGCGAAAGCGGGGCTCAAATCATTCTTGATGAATGGCCTAACGTGGCCGATCAGGTGTGGGTAGAACTGGTCGGCGATTACGATGGGCGTGCCCTGCTAGAAGCCCAAATCATCCGGGCTGAGGCCACCAGCCGCCTAGAGACCGAACTAGCGATAGATTTTATCAATATCAGCCCGGTTCAGGCCGATGACTTAACCCTGGTGCTGTTTTCTGATGTTAAGGAATGGTACTCCCAGAACCGCCAGCAGGTGGACAAGCCGCTGCAATCGCTCAAGTTTATTGCCACTACCCTGTGGCGAGTGTTTACCGACCTAAAACCAGCCACTGGCCAGAAAATGCGCAAGCAGGTTCAGGCTCCGGTGGAGCTGGCTTGGGAGGGCTGGCACGGTGATAGCTACCAGGCCCGCGTTGTTGAAATGGGTAGCCGCGACCTGCGCCTGGAGGTGCAGAATGTCTCTGAATTAGACCGGGCTACTCTACTCGAAACCCTGCCCACCGTGGGCCTGCTGTTTCCGGCTAGCGAGGCCATGCCCACAGCCCAGAGCCTAGTAGCTCAGGTCAATCAGGCGATGGAACTACCCGCCCTCAATCGAGCGCAGTCTCGACTGGTGCTGGAGATGAGCTTTCCGGCCACGCTGGCTGCCCAGCAGCGGCGCAAAATCAAGTCGCTGCTGCGATCGCTGGTCTGACGACGCAGCGCGGCTGCCACAAGCAGCAGATCTCTAACTCACTCAGCAGCGTGCCGAGTACCTTCAACCTCTCTCGCTATATTGGCAGCTGGCAAAGAACTGAACCAAAGGGTGCTGAGAGGGCGCTTGGCAATACGCCTAGGAAGACACTCACTCAACGCTTAGCACCAGCCGATGCCAAAACCGAGCTTTTAAAAAACTCCGATTCGGAACGAGAACCCTGTAGGGGCTGTGCAAATAGAATTCGGTATCAGTCCACAGCGTATAGACGGTTGTTTTACTAGCACAGTGATGTCTAAATGCAGGGCGTGCTTGAGCAAAATAAAGTCACTGCACAGATTTTTCCTTTTGCTAAGCCTGTCTCACAGGATACTTTTTAGCAGAAGCAAGGGTATTAGCTAACAGGCTTATCTCTTTCTTGAAAGTGAGGAAACATCTCAAAAACTCAATTCTAGAGACTTTATGACCACTTTACAGACAGGCAGCATTGTTGACCAGTATTCACCTGCTTTTTATAGATTTAAACCACTGGCTTGTTATCATTGAATTACAAAGGTAACGGTTTAGCGTTTCATCTCTGACTATCATCACTTTTCAATCTGCTCTTCTAGTTCTAACGCCAATCACTTTTTAATCTACCGCTCTATTGAGCCATCCAATCAGGCAGGCATCGTAAGCTTC
>JBARUP010000161.1:0-11718 GCA_049645805.1 Nodosilinea sp. | reverse complement strand
AGGACTGACCGCTACGGGATCAGGGCTGGGCGCGTACATTGTAGTCAGGTATTCGGCCACCATGCGATCGCTGTTGAACTGCGGGGCGCAGGAGCGAATCGAGGCCTTCATCATCGTAATCCACTTGCGAGGCAGTCCAGCGCGATCGCGCTGGTAGTACGTAGGGGCAATGTGGTGCTCTAGCAGGTCGTAGAGGGAGTCGGCATCCTCGTGATTTTGGGTGTCGGGGTCGGGGGCCGGATGAGCTTTACCGATCATCCAGCCGTTGGCCACTTGGTCACCGCCGCCAGCCTGGTAGGCCTCGGCCCACCAGCCGTCAAGGGTGGCGCAGTTGAGGCCGCCGTTGAGAGCCACCTTCTGGCCGCTGGTGCCCGAAGCCTCGGGGCGGCGGGGGTGGTTGAGCCACAGGTCTACCCCAGGCAGCAGCAGCTTAGCTACCGCCATGTCGTAGTCTTCGATGAAGGCAACGCGATCGCGCAGGGCCGGATGGCGGCACCACTCCATCAGCCGCTGGATAATGCGCTTGCCCTCGTCATCGGCAGGATTGGCCTTGCCCGCAAACACAATCTGGATCGGGCGGCGGGGGTGAGCCAGAATGCGAATGGCCCGGTGCAGGTCGCTAAACAGAAGCTCGCCCCGCTTGTAGGGGCTGAACCGGCGGCCAAAGCCCAAGGTAAGCACCTGGGGGTCAAGCAGATGGTCAACAGCAGAAACTTCGTCGGCTGCCTCACCCCGGCTGTGTCGGGCCGTGCGAACGCGATCGCGGGTGTAGGCTATCAGTCGCTCCTTCAGCAGGCTGTGGCGCTGCCAGAGCTGGTCATCGGGGATGGCATCGACTCGAGTCCAGCGGTTTGAATCGGCCATCGGGGCAGATTCGTCGTAGCCCAGGTACTTGCGGTACAGATCGTCCATCAGCGGGGCGGTCCAGGTCGCGGCGTGGACGCCATTGGTAATCGCCCCGATCGGCACCTGCTGTACCTCACAGTCGGGGTAGAGCGCCTGCCACATCTCTCGACAAATTTGACCGTGGCGGGGGCTGACGCCGTTGGCTTTGCCGCTGAGACGGAGGGCCAGCACCGTCATCGAAAACAAATCCCAGTGGTCGTCGGGGCGACGGTTGCCGAGGGCCAAAAAGTCTTCGCGGGATAGCCCTAGGTCGGGCCAGTAGCGGCCCAAGAACGACTCGATTAGGTCGGCGGCAAACACGTTGCTCGACGCTGTTACAGGCGAATGAGTGGTAAACACGCTGCGCTGACGCACCTGAGCGGCGATCGCGTCAAAGTTGGCGTCGCTATAGCGCAAGTTATGCTTGGCCACCTCTAGCAGTCCAAAGGCGGCGTCGCTGCCGTTGAGGTGGTAAACCATTGGCTCAATATCGAGGGCGTAAAGCATGCGCACGCCGCCAATACCCAGCACCAGCGCCTGGGCCATGCGGGTTTCTGGATTGCCGCCGTAGAGATGGCCGGTGATGCGGCGATCGATCGGGTCGTTGTCGCTGCGGTCGGTGTCAAGCAGGTAAAGCTGCGATCGCCCCACCTGCACCCGCCATACCTGCACCCGCACCGTCCGCTGGCGAACCTCAAGCTTGATCGTCACCGGCTGGCCAAACTCGTCGCGCACGAGCTCCATCGGCATTTGGTTAACTTCGCAGTGAGTATAGTGCTCTTCCTGCCAGCCGCTGCGGTTGAGCTGCTGGTGAAAGAAGCCCTGGCGGTAGAGCAGCCCTACCCCCACCATGGGCACGCCTAGATCTGAGGCTGACTTAAGGCTGTCGCCCGCTAGCACCCCCAGCCCCCCGGCGTAGAGGGGCAGCGACTCGTGTAGGCCAAACTCAATACAAAAGTAGGCGACCGGCTGCTCAGGGCTGAGCTGAGGAGCAACCTGGCTGGCCCAGGGGGCGCGGTGCCCTCCCTGCGGGACGTGAGCGTTGCGGCGGTAGGCTTCGAACTGGCTGGTCAGATGCCGCAGCCGGTTGAGGTAGGAGGGATCTTCCGCTACCTGCCAGAGGCGTTCGTGGGGCACCGACTCTAGCAGCGCTACAGGATTGTGGCCACAGGCCTGCCACTGCGATGGATCGATAGTGCTGAAGAGTGACACCCTTTCTTCGGTCCAGCTCCACCAGTAGTTGTAGGCCAGGTCAGCGAGAGAAATCAGGGGCGTGGGGAGCTTACTCTTGAGGCTGGATACAGAAGTCATAGACGCGGAGAAGAACGGCCAGTGAAGCTTCTCCCAGCATAGGGGAGAAGACTATTTATAAGTGATCTACATCGTCAATTTACAGTCTGGTAAAACTTTGTCGGGTTTAGCATTTCTCTGAAACAAGGGGCACTGACCTCGCCCTAGTCGTCAGCGATCCTTGCCCCTTTGCCCCTTTGCCCCTTTTGCCCATCTGCCCGAGGATTCTAAAAGCGGTGCTATATGATAGGCCGTGGCGAGCATGGAGAATACGGGGTGAATCAAGTATTACGGGTGAATCGACCCACGGTTTTTGTCCTCAGGCCCGAACCCCCGTCGCAGCTAGCGGCAAATGAGCAGGCGGCGATCGCAGCGGGCAGCGTCTACCCGCTCCAGTCCTACGCCTATGCCGACATCAACGGTGGCTTTAGCGGCCATATCAAAGTAGCCCTGCGCGATCGCACCATCGGTGGCTTCAACACCTGGTTTGTGCCCAGCCAGGATACCCAGGTTGAGGCCGACGGAATTGTCGTCTACCCCCAGGAGGACCAAGAAACCATCCCCGTCCTGTGGATCAATACCAGCACTTTATTCAAGCGCCGTCCCCTTGATTCTGCGCTGCTCGACGACAGCGAAACCGCCGCCGTGTCGCGGGGGCAAACCTTTAGCCTGCACTCATACGCCTTTGCCGACAGCCAGGGCAACTTCAACAACCACATCAAGATCGCCATCCGCAACTCCGAAGATTTTGTCAACGGGCTGAGCACCTGGTTTGTGTTTACTCCCCACGCCTTTGTCACCCTCGACAAAGACGTGGTGTTTCCACGCCCAGACCCTAACGCCCTGGTGCTGCGGGTAACTCAGAACACCCTATTTAAGCGCCGCCCGGTAGACAGCAGTCAGCTGGCCCCCAACGAGCAGGCCAACGCCCAGCTAGGCACGACCCTGGTGCTCAGCAGCTACGCCTTTGCCAACGCTCAGGGGTCGTTCAACGGCCACATTCGCTTTGCTCTCAAGTACGTCAAAGACAACGTCAACGGGCTTAACACCTGGTACATCTACCAGGGCCATGCCCGCGTCGAGCGGGCTGGGACAGTGGTATACCCGCCGCCGGCCCCGGCCCCGCCGCCTCAGTACGTCGGGCGTCCCTTCCGTTTGCCGGGCAACACATCTACTTTCTACACCGACCAGCCCATTATTCCCGGCGGCAGCTTCACCTGGGGCGAGGCCACCCGCGACGCTACCCGCATTCCTGAGACTGAAACTATCGTGAACAACATCATTGGCCTAGCGCGGGCGCTACAGCCGGTGCGCGATCGCCTCAATCGGCCTTTTCAAATCAACTCCTGGTATCGTCCGCCTGATGTCAACGCGGCGGTGGGCGGAGCCCTCCGCAGCCAGCACCTGTTTGGTAAAGCGGTGGATATTCAGGTGCAGGGGCTCAGCGGTCGGCAGGTAGCCAACGCGGTTATGCTCTCCTGGCAAGGAGGCGTCGGCATCTACAGCAACATTCCCAACATCATTCACCTCGACACCGGCCCCCGGCGCACCTGGGGATTTTAGTTTTTCTCACCGCAGTTTCCTCAACTCGATCGTCTGCTGTAGTGCCGTTGTTCTCGAGCTGCTCCAGTACCGCCTGCGGTAGGTTCCATTCCCTGGTTATCATAGAAGACGAACTAACCCATTTTTGCTGATTTCGCTGAATTATCATGGCCCAGCCTAAACATACCCAGGCCCATCTATCGCGCACGGTGCCTAAGGATCAGTCTGAATTTCTTAAAAAGCGCACCCGCGACTCGATGGAATACTACATGGGGGCTAAGCTGCTAGAGGTCGGGGTCAACCCCAAAGACACGGTCTACCGCTGGGCCTCAGAGATTAAAGGCAGCCAGGAAGTAATTACCGTAAGCGCCTACTGGGGCGAGTCGCGAGACAACCTTGAGGCTGAAGCCTAGGCTAGCGTTGCCCATGCTGTAGCTTCACCATAAAAAAACCGTCCATGTTTTGACGGTGGGGCCAAACGCGCACCCAGCCCTGGGGAGTCACCTTTAGCCCGTTGCCAAAGCCGGGGTCAGGAGGCTGAATGCGCCAGGAGGGATGAGCCTGGCAAAAGGCGTTGATCACGGCTTCATTTTCGGCGGGGTGCAGGGTGCAGGTGGCGTAGACCAGCGTGCCGCCGGGCTTGACGCAGCGGGCGGCTTCGCTCAGCAGAGCGCTTTGCAGTGAGGCCAGAGTCGCTATGCTGGCCGGGGTCTGTCGCCAGCGGGCATCGGCGTGGCGATGTAGGGTACCCAGGCCAGAGCAGGGCGCATCTACCAGAACTCGGTCGGCCTGCTGGTGAAAGGGGGTTAGATCGATGCTGTCGCCCGCGCGGGCGCGCAGGTTAGTAAGGCCTAAGCGGCTAGCGTTGGCCGCAACTTTTTTGAGGCGAGAGGGGGCGCGATCGCAGGCTATTACTCTGCCACTGTCTCCCACCGTCTCTGCCGCCTGGGTTGCCTTTCCCCCCGGTGCCGCACAGACATCCAGCACCGTATCGCCCGGCTGGGGGTCAAGCAGCAGCCCGACCATCTGGGCGCTGGCATCCTGCACGCTCCACCTGCCCTCGCTGTAGCCGGGCAGGTCGGCTACAGCGCCCTGGTGATCAACCAAACGCAGCCCAAAGGGAACATCAGCTAAAGGCTCGACGGCAATACCCGCTGCCGCACAACTGCTTTTGACCACATCAAAGGTAGCGCGCTGACGGTTCACCCGCAGATCAATCGTGGGCACCTGGTTAAACCACCGGCAGAGCCGATCGGTTTCCTCAGCGCCCAGGTGGTCAAGCCACAGAGCCACTAGCCAGTCAGGGTAGCTGTGCAGAGTCCCCAGTCTGGCCGCAGGGGCATCCGGCAAAGCTAGGGGGTCGCGACCGTCTGCTGCCTGACGGTCGTACTGCCGCAGCAGGCCGTTCACCACGCCCGAGAGACGGCCTAGCCCGCTGGCCTTGGCTAGCTCAACGCTGGTGTTTACCGCCGCCGAAGCGGGTACAGCAGACAGATAGCGCAGCTGGTAAAGCCCCAGGTGCAGCACTAGCCGCAGCACCGGGGGCTGTTTCTCCGCCGAGCGAGTCCCCAGCTGACCAATGAGAGCATCAAGGGTACGCTGGCGTCGCACAGTACCGTAAACCAGCTCAGTAGCAAAGGCGCGATCGCTGTCGCTCAGCTGGGCCTGATCTAGGGTGCGGTGTAGCGCTACATCGGCGTAGGCACCTGCCTGCACCTGAAGCAGCACGTTCAGCGCTAGCTGCCGTGCCCCAGAAGATGCCTTAGGAGGGGGGGCAGATCGAAGGGGTGTAGGGTTAGTCAAACTACGATTTGGCGCGACGCTTGGCGATTTTCGGGTCGCGCTTGGCGGTCTGCTGATCGTTCTTGCGGCGACGGCGATCGCGCCAGTCGGCGGCGGTCAGGTACACCACGCCACCCGTCACAACCACCATCAACGCCAGAGCTAGGGTGGCTAAAACGCTGAAGACCTGAGCTTGTGAAACTGATTCCATAACTATCTAAGCACCGAGTCTAGAACCCGTTGCGGCCCCAAATTACCATCGACAGAGAAAAGGTGAACACAACCAGCAGCGCTACCCAGCCAAATGACAAAATATCCATAGGTGTCTCAAGCTTAAAACAACACAGCTTTTATCATAATGCCACGCGTCCCTGCTCCAGCGTCTTATCCTCTCAGGAGAAATATCTAGAGGGCAACCGTCAGGCCCTCAGCCCCATCAGGCAGCAGAGCTTGTAAACAGCCCTGGCCCCCACATTGCCGTCCCACTCGCCATCGCCTGTCTCTGACAGGTCGAAGCCAATGATCTGTCGCCCGCTGCGAACGACCTGGCGCAGCAGGCAAAAGGCCTCTTCTAGCTCTAGCCCGCCGGGTACGGGGGTGCCGGTGCTGGGGCAAAGCTTAGGGTCGAGACCGTCGGCGTCAAAACTGACGTAGACGTGCTCGGGCAGATCGGCCACGATTTCGCTGCACTGCTGCATCCAAGGCAGACCTCGGTAGGCATTTTCTTTCACTACAGCGTCGTAGTGGACGACCACGCGCTCGCCCGAGTGCTTGATCAATGACACTTCGTCGTGGCACAGGTCACGAATACCCACCTGCACCAGCTTAGACATCTGCGGCAGCCCCAGCAGGTTGTACATAATCGACGCGTGGGAGTAGCGAAAGCCCTGGTAGGCCTGCCGCAGGTCAGTATGGGCGTCGATGTGCAGCACGCCAAAGTTAGGATAGCGTTCGGCTAGGGCTTGCAAATAGCCCAAGGGCACGCTGTGATCGCCGCCAATTACCCCCACCCGCTTACCCTGGTCGAGGGCGCTAGACGCCTGGGCGTAGAGCCAGCCGGTCATCTGCTCGCAGGCGTGGTTAACGCTGTCTAAATCGGTCTGAAGCAGGGGCTGAGTGGCGATCGCAACGCCTTTTTCGGTCGCCTGAATCACCCGGTTGGCGGCCTCTCTCACCTGGTGGTTAAGGTCGATTAGGTGCTGGGGAATCGGCGGCATGTAGATGCCCTGCTGCCAGCCCTCGGGGTTGTCGCGATCGTACAGGTCAAGCTGGGGCGATGCCTCTAGCACCCGCCTTGGTCCCTGGGCGGTGCCCTGGTGGTAGGACACGGTCACTTCCCAGGGCACGCCAAATACGATAATGCCAGCGCTGTCGTAGTCGCAGGGCAGCCCGTAGAGGTTGCCGTTGTCAAGGCCGACACCGCTGGGGTCAAAGGTTTGCAGAGTGGGTTGGGCAGGGGCCATGAAGGCGATCGCTAAACACTTTAATCGCTTGGGTAATCGCTCTAGTGCTGCAATCTACCCTTGCAGCATAGTCTGTACGAAAGTCGGCAGGGCAAACGCGGCCTGGTGCATGCCCACATTGTAGTATTGCAGGCTGTGCTCAGCGGCAAAGGCCCCAGACCGCTCCGCGTCAAATCCCTGGATTGGGTGAGCTGCCCCCTTGGTGGCGTAGTTAAAGCTCCACATTCCCGTGGGGTAGGTGGGAATAAACGCCAGGTAGCAAAACACATTCTCGTCGCCAAAGATGCCCTTCAGGCAGTGGTGAATCTCCACAAAGGCCCGCTGGTTAAACCGAGGCGACTCGCTCTGGGCCGCGATCGCGCCGCCGGGCCTCAAACAGCGGTATACCTGCTGGTAAAATGCTGTGCTAAACAGCCCCTCCGACGGGCCTACCGGGTCGGAGGAATCTACCACAATTAGGTCATAGCTCGCGTCGGGGGCATTGGCCACAAAGGCGATACCATCCTCAATCCGCAGGTCGAGCTTAGGGTCATCTAGCGCCCCTGAGAGCGACGGCAAAAACTCCTTTGAGGCGCGCACTACCGACTCGTCGATTTCTACCATGGTGACCTGCTCAACCTGGTGATGGCGCAGGATTTCGCGCACGCTGCCGCCGTCGCCGCCGCCGATCACCAGCACATCTTTGAAGCCGGGGTTGAGCAGCATCGGCACGTGGATAATCATCTCGTGGTAGGCGTTTTCATCCTTTTCGCTGCACATCACCATATTGTCGATAGTGAGCATTTTGCCATAGGCAAAGGTGTCAAAAATCTCGACGGTTTGGTAGGGCGACTTTTCGCGAAAGACGCGATCGCCCCGGTGGCGTATCGACAGAGCGATATCGTCGTTTTTGTCGGTAAACCAGACGCTGCGGCTCTGTTTTGGCGTAACCAGCTTGTTGGTGGCCTCGTCGCGCAGTTCGCCCAGGTCCACGTCGATGCGCTCCAGCAGTTCAAGCTGGCCCCGGTTCATTTCTAGGGCTGAACCGTAGTCAGCCTTAAAGGCGGTCTTGAGCTTATCAAAGGAAATCCAGGGGTTGACGGTATCGCCGCAGGTAAATAGGTCCACCGCCGCGTAGCGGTACTCAGGCCAGGTGTGAATGGCCAAATGACTCTCCTGAATTACCACTACCCCCGACACGCCAAAAGGCGAAAAGTGATGAAATACCGAGCTAATCACCGTCGCCCCGGCATCGGCAGCGGCCCCTACCATGCTGCTCTCAATCAGCGGCACGTCGTTGAGAATGTCTGATGAGCAGCCGAAGAACTCAACTAAAATGTGTCGTCCAAGCGAATTCATGTGCTGATGTCTCCCTGGAGTGGCTAGAGCGGCTCCCGCGTCAGCTAGTCAGTCTCAGCCGACAGTTTGCTGCTGTGCCACCGCCTTAGATTCTACGGGCCAATTATGGTTTAAACCGATAGTTTTAGAGGGCCGCGACCCCATTGGGCAGAGCGCACCTGCCTAGGAGTCAGCCTGTAGCTGATCCAGCGTCGCCAGTACCTCCTGACTGTGGATCACTGGCCGCACCCCCAAAAAGCGCGATCGCACGGTGCCCTCTGGGCCAATGATGTAGGTATGTCGCAGCGACACGGCCCCTAGCCACGACCGGTAGGCCTTACTCACAGTCCCCTCGGGATCAGACAGCAGCGGAAACTCTAGCCCCTCGGCGTCGCAAAATTCAGCGTGAGACTCAACGCTGTCGGCGCTGATGCCAATAACCTGAGCGCTGCGAGCCCTGTACTCGGCAATGTCGCGCTCGAACCGCTGGGCCTCAACCGTACAGCCCGAGGTGAAGTCGCGGGGGTAGAAGTACAGCACCACCCACTGATTGCGAAAGTCGGCCAGTGAAATCTCTCCGTCGCCAGCGTTGGTAGGCAGCGTGAAGTCGGGGGCTGGATCTCCCAGTGGAATCTGAGTACCCCCCAGGGCCAGAGCGCTAGAGGGAAGAATGAGCCAGCTCAGGCAGGCCAGACAAATTCCCAAGGTGGTTTGTACCAAACGACGGTTCATGGGCAAGTTCTTTCTAAAGGGTGATCTTTGGGGACGGATTCTGAAAACACTTTATCAAAGTTTACAATACAAGAATCCTTGCCCTGCTCCCGGAGTTTGCTCTATGCCTGCCGCCGTCGATCTTCAAACCGTGACCCTTGGCCCTGACGGTCTTGTCGTACCGGCGCTAGGCATTGGCACCTGGGCCTGGGGCGATTCGCTCTTTTGGGACTACGGCAAAGCCTACAGCGAGAGCGATCTGCTAGCCGCTTTCACTGCGGCTCTCGACGCGGGCCTTGTCTTGTTTGATACCGCTGAGGTCTATGGCCTAGGCGAGTCCGAGCGTTTGCTGGGCCGCTTCATGCAGCACAGCCCTCAGCAGGCCGTAGTGGCGACCAAGTACTTTCCGCTGCCCTGGCGCTTTACGATGCAGTCGGTGGCCGATGCGCTGACCGCCAGCCTCGATCGCCTGCAAGTCGCGTCGGTAGCCCTTTATCAAGTGCACTGGCCGCTCGATTTTCTGCTCAGTCAAAAAGATTTGATGCAGGCGCTAGCGGCTGAAGTCAAGCGGGGCCGAATTGGTGCTGTGGGGGTAAGCAACTACTCAGCTAAACAGATGCGCGAAGCCCATGACTATCTATCAGAACAGGGCATTCCTCTAGCGGTTAACCAGGTGCAGTACTCGCTGCTCAACCGCAAAATCGAAACCAGCGGTGTGATGAGCGCCGCGCGGGAGCTAGGCATCACTATTTTGGCCTACAGCCCCTTAGCCCAGGGGTTGCTGACCGGCAAGTACACCCCCGAAGCCGCCCTTAGGCCAGCCGGAGCCCGCTGGCTCGATCCGCGCTTTAGCCAAAGCGGGCTGGCCAAACTCATGCCGGTTATCCAGGCGCTGCAAACCATCGGCGAAAAACGGGATCGCACGCCTGCTCAGGTTGCCCTCAACTGGTTAATTGCCCAGGGTCACGTGCTGCCCATTCCCGGCGCTAAAAATGCTCATCAGGCGGCTCAAAACGCTGGCGCGCTAGGCTGGCAGCTTGACCCAGAAGAACGCGATCGCCTCACCCAGCTCACTCAAAGCTATTGCTAAGCATAAAGCTGCGCTTTTAGATCTGTCGGAAGCACCGGCTATAGCCTGACTAAAAACAATTCTGACAGATTTAAAAGCACCGAAATAACAGTACCTAAACCAAAAACTTCATCCAAAAATTACGTTCCCAAAAAATATAAAAGATTACACTTCACTCGATTCTCTACTGATCAACACAATTAGACACATAACGTAAGGACTTTGTTGACACTCCTAGTTTTTATTTTCTAAAATTTAGGCATGATGAAACCATAGGTATTGAACGAGTCAAGCCAATCAGCAGAGCACAGCTCATAGCTCAAATGCGATTAGAACAGGAAACCCTTAAGAGGGGAACGCTAAGTCCGCAGCGTTTGCGAGAGGGGCGTTAGTCAAAACGTTCTCTGCCCCTAGCCCTTTAGCCAAACTTGCTGCCCCTTAGGGAAGCTGACCCCAGCGGTGGCTGAAGTCGTTTTCCACGGCTTGTTTGCTGCGAACAACCAGAGCTTAAGAGCGCTTAACACGGTCAATATCGCGTTCCGCTGCCCACGCAGGCAGCGATTTTTGAGTGCCGAGACTTCGGAAAATGCCTCGTTAAACAAAGGCAGGAGCCTTCGCTAAATACATGATGATACCCCTTGAATCTAAGCTAATTCAGAGTGACCTAGCTAAGACTACCGTGCTAGTGCCCAAGTTAAAAAAGCCTGGTTTAGCCTCCCCTACCGAGGCCAAAACTATTAGCTTTGTCGTGGGCTTTAGCGGCTCGGCCCGAAGCCAGGCTGCCCTAGATTTAGCCCTTTGCATAGCTCACCAGACCCGTTTGGCTAAGCCCAATCCGGTCTTAGTTCACGTTGTCTATGTTGTGGATAAAACTCGACCTAAAACCATTGCCAACGCCGATCGCATTTTGTGGCAGGCCCGCTGCTTAGCCAGCGAGTGGCGAGGCTCGCTAGATGCCCACCTGCGGGTGGGAACGGTGGCTAAGGAACTGAGCCAGGTCGCTAGAGAGATGGACGCTGAGGCTATCTTACTGGG
Organism: Nodosilinea sp.; assembly: GCA_049645805.1. Lineage (GTDB taxonomy): Bacteria > Cyanobacteriota > Cyanobacteriia > Phormidesmidales > Phormidesmidaceae > Nodosilinea. The sequence goes on along the minus strand of JBARUP010000161.1, from coordinate 624 downwards.
CTGCTATAAACCCAACCACCCGCTAGTGAAGCAGCTAGACCAGGCCCCTTGTCCTGTACTGGGTTTGCCCCGCTAGGGCACGAGTGTCAGCCGTCTAAAGCACCAGCGAAGTGCCCCGATTGGTGAAGATGACGTTCTCGATCTTCCAGTCAGGCTGGCTAATCAGCGTCTGGCGCAGGCTGCCCAGCAGCGATCGCTGCTCACACACCGAGAGCGAGGTCAGTATTCGGCGCGAGGTGCGGGCTACGCGTAGATCGATAGTGACGGTTTTGGTCTGAGGGTCAAAGCTGGTGCGATAGCCCGACAGGCTCAGTTCTGGAATCGACTGCTCAGCCATAATTAGAGCAACGGTGTTTTCCATACTCTGGGGCCGAGGCACGAGAATCGGTTCTTTCTGGTAGTCTTCGCAGCGATCGTCGAGGGTGTAGAGATCAACGGCGACTGGGTCGGCGGGTACTATCAGTCGTCGAGCTTTAGCCTGGATGCGCCGATTGGCAGCAGCTACAGCATCGCCAGGGCTGGAGGCCGCTGCTAGCGAGAGAAAGGCAGGGGGAGCAGGCTCAGCGGAATTTACTGTAGCCGGTGGAGCACCGGTATCTAAAGACGGCCCAGGCAGTACTGGAG
>JBARUP010000160.1:0-3259 GCA_049645805.1 Nodosilinea sp. | reverse complement strand
GTCTGGAGCAGCTGCTGACAGAGCAGGCCGATCGCGTCATGGATGAAGCCGAGAAAAACGCCCACTCTCCCCACGCCACCGACCGCACCCTCTTCGCTGACCAACTTTGTGAAACCATTCATTACTTCCTTTAGCCTTAGCTGAGTACCCGCCATGTTTTCTCATTTATCTAGCGCCGTCATGAGCTTCTCTGAATTGCCCTTCGAGTTTGACCCGCTCCAGCCCACAACAGTGCTGCTGCCGCCAGAGGCCGTAGACTGGGCCGCCCAGATTAGCCAGTCGGAGCCCGACGAGCAGCAGTGGCAGAGCTATCTACGAGCCCTGGCGCTCAAGGGTTTTCACCAGTGGCTGGCCGCTGGAGCCGATGACATTGCGCCCTACTACGACGCGCGTCAAAGTCCTGCCGTCGGCGTCAACTGCCGGGTCGGCGACTTTCGGCTGTGCCTTGTGGTGCAAAGCAGCCTCGGCGATGACATGGTGTCAATTCCAATCGAGACGGTTGATGGCTCTGACTTCGCCCATCTCTACGTGCTGGTAGAGGTACTGGAAGAGGCAGAGCGAGTCACCGTGCTGGGCAGCCTGCGCCGCGACAAATTAAAAGCGGCTCTGAAGGGTGATTACCCACAAACCGCCTCCAGTAATGACACCTACACCCTGCCTGTGCAGCTCTTCGACACTGCGCCTGAACAGCTGCTGCTGTACCTCAGCTGCCTGAATCCAGAGCAGCTTGCCGGTGCTGCCGCTGTGCAATCTCCCGCCACAAGCACAGCGTCCATAATCCCCATTAACGTTGGTCGCTGGCTGCGCGATCGGCTAGACACCGTTGCCGACAGCCTAGCCTGGACCCTAATGCCCCCCCTGGCTCCGGCTCACCAAATGATGTCTGTAAGTACCCCAGAAGAAACGCTGGAAACCATGCTGAAAGAGGTAGCGCCCTCAGGCATTACCATTCCCCCCAGCGCTCGCGGGGCATTTACCGACCTACAGCAGATTGGTCTGCCGATGCGCCTCTACGCTCTGGTTTGGCCACTGCTGGAGGCAAACCCGCCGGAGTGGTCGCTGCTGCTGTTTTTGGGGTCGGTATCGGGAGAAGCGCTGCCCGCCGGTACCCGGCTCGTGATTAAAGACGATGCCCAAACCCTGGTAGAGCAAACCCTAGCCCCCGACAGTAACGCCAGCTACCTCTACGCCCAGGTAATTGGTGACTGGCATGAGCAGTTCACCGCCACCGTTGAGCTCGCCAACGGCGTTATTTTTCGCTGCCCACCGTTTGCCATCAGCCTTGACGACTAGGGGAGGGAGCTAGTTATTTTAGGACTTACCCATGATCTACCAGCTCAATGTGCATCAGTTTGAGCAAACCTGTCTGTTCGAGCTGACCTGGGGACAGCGGCGGCTGAAAGCTCAGGTGGCGCTGCCGCAGCGGCTGCTTCAGATCTACCGCGACTGGCAGCGGGCCTACCTCGGCTACTACAAACAGGCCCTGCGCGGTCGCACCGGCATCGCCGGGCAGGTGGCCCTAGATGTCGACTGGCACAGCCGCCTTGTGCAGAGCGAAACGAAGCTGCTGCTCGACTTCCACCGCTGGCTCAAGCACGCGGACCTGTACGATCTGCGCCAGGTCATCGTTAACGCCGCCCGCGAGGCGGCGGCGCGGCCCGCTGCCGACAGGCTCTGTTTGTTTCTAAGCTGTACGCCGATCGACATGGCCCGCCTGCCCTGGGAAACCTGGGAGTTTGAGGAACCAGTACAGATCGTGCGATCGCCCGTCAGCATTCAGGCAGACACCCAGCAGCGGCAGTCGTTTCGCCGGGGCAAAACCCGCGTGCTGGCCATTCTAGGCGATGAAACGGGCCTTAACTTTGAGGGAGAGCGCGCTGCCCTAGAGGCCTACCCACAGCTCGACGTTCACTACGTCGGCTGGCAGCCCGATCGCGATGTCGCTGACCTGCGAGAGCACATTTGCCAGGCCGTTGCCGACCCGGCAGGCTGGGATATTTTGTTCTTTGCGGGCCACAGCAACGAGCAAGACCTGGTGGCGGGTCAAATTGCTGTTGCCCCTCATCAGCACCTGTCGGTCAAAGAGCTATCGCCCTATCTGCGCCAGGCCCAGCAGCGCGGCCTTCAGTTTGCTCTGTTCAACTCTTGCAGCGGTCTAGATATCGCTGCCGCCTTGATCAACCTGGGTTTGAGTCAGGTTGCCATCATGCGAGAGCCCATTCACAACGAAGTTGCCCAGGCCTTTTTGGCCCAGTTTCTAAACCACTTAGCCAGCTACAACAACGTCGAAACCGCGCTGACGGCGGCCTGTCAGTTTCTTCAGCTTAAAAAGAACCTGACTTACCCCTCGGCGCACCTAGTGCCGTCGCTATTTCGCCATCCCCACTCGGTGCCCTACCGCATTGCGCCTGCGGGCTGGCGGCAGCGGCTGCGATCGCTGCGGCCTCGACGGCGGGAGGCAATCGCCGCTGCGGCAGTGGCCCTGCTCAGCCTGCTGCCCCCCCTCACCAACCGGCTAATGGATCAGCGAGTGTATGTACAGGCCCTCTATTGTGATCTGACCGGGCAGGTGGCGGCTCAGGCAACGCCCCCCGTCGTGCTGGTGCAAATTGACGACAACACCCTCGATACGCTTGAGGTCGAGCAGATTAGCCCTATTGACCAAGCTCTCATGGCCGACATTGTGAACAGCCTCAGCGACCTGGGCGCAACGGTTGTCGGCATCGACTACTTTTTAGATCGGCCCCAGCCGGAAAAGGACAAACAGCTGGCCGCAGCGCTACAGCAAGCCGTCGAGACAAATCAGCTTTGGCCTATTTTAGCCACCGTCAAGAATAGTCTGGACGGCAGCTGGCTGGAGGCGCACCGCACGCTGCAATCTCGCTGGCTGGTGTACGGCGATGCTCGGGTGCCGATGTGGCACATGCGGCCTCGGCGCGGCGCAGGCAACCACAAGCCCGCCTTTAGCTATCAGCTGGCGATCGCCCATCGCATTCGGCATAAGGCCGCGGCTGGCGAAACGCATCTGCCCCAGCACGCCGACGACCAGTTCCTAGACGACCAGCTCCAGGACTATGTTGAGCAAACCGGCGGCGCTGATCTACCGGCTCGGGCAGAGCTGCATCTTTTAACCGACCTGTCCTACCGCTTTCGCCAGCGGTGGCTACAGCCCCTGATCGATTTTTCAATGCCGATGGAGCAGGTCTACTCACCCGTGTCGGCGCTACAGCTGCTAGAGCAACCCCAGGCGGTTCTAGAC